>JAABRN010000529.1 GCA_011390855.1 Hydrogenophaga sp.
CTTTCCAGAAACTCCATGAGCAAACAAACCCTGTCCTTCCAGGCCGAGGTGGCGCAGCTGCTGCACCTCGTCACCCATTCGCTGTATTCCAACCCCGACATTTTCCTGCGCGAACTGGTGTCCAACGCATCGGACGCCTGCGACAAGCTGCGCTTCGAAGCCCTGAACGACAGCGCCCTGTTCGAAGACGCGCCCAACCTGGATGTCAGGGTGGCTTTCGACAAGGAAGCCAAGACCATCACCATCACCGACAACGGTATTGGCATGAGCCTGGCTGAAGCGGTGGAGCACCTGGGCACCATCGCCAAGAGTGGCACCAAGGACTTCGTGAGCCGCCTCAGCGGCGACCAGAAGCAGGACGCCCAGCTCATCGGCCAGTTTGGTGTGGGCTTCTATTCGGGCTTCATCGTGGCCGACAAGATCACGGTCGAAAGTCGCCGCGCCGGTTTGCCGGCCACTGAGGGTGTGCGCTGGGTGAGTGGCGGCACGGGCGACTTCGAGGTGGAAAACATCGAACGCGCCGCGCGCGGCACCAGCGTGATCCTGCACCTGCGCGACGACGCGGGCGAGTACCTGAGCCACTGGAAGCTCAAGCAGATCATCGGTAAATACTCCGACCACATCAGCCTGCCCATCCTGATGCAGAAGGAAGAGTGGGATGCCGAGAAGAGCGAGTACGTGCAGCAGGACGCCTGGGAAGCCGTCAACTCGGCCAACGCGCTGTGGGCGCGCAGCAAAAAAGACGTGACCGACGAGCAGTACACCGAGTTCTACAAGAACATCAGCTACGACAGCGAAGCCCCGCTGGCCTGGAGCCACAACCGCGTGGAAGGCAGCACCGAATACACGCAGCTGCTCTACATCCCCGCCAAGGCGCCGCACGACCTCTGGAACCGGGACCGCAAGGCCGGCATCAAGCTCTACGTGAAGCGCGTGTTCATCATGGACGAGGCCGAGGCGCTCATGCCGTCGTACCTGCGCTGGGTCAAGGGCGTGGTCGATTCGGCCGACCTGCCGCTGAACGTGAGCCGCGAGCTGCTGCAGGAAAGCCGCGACGTCAAGGCCATTCGCGAAGGCAACACCCGCCGCGTGCTGGCGATGCTGGAAGACATGGCGAAGAAAGACCTGGCGCCAAATGCAGAAGAAGGCGCAGACGGCGTGACCGACGTGGTTTCCGCAGAAGACAAGGCTGCGGCCGAGAAGGACGCCGGAAAGTACGCGGCCTTCTACGCCGAATTCGGTTCGGTGCTGAAAGAAGGCCTGGGCGAAGACTTCGCCAACCGCGACAAGATTGCCAAACTGCTGCGCTTCGCCAGCACCACCACCGACACGGTGAGCGTGGGTTTTGCCGACTACAAGGCCCGCATGAAAGAAGGCCAGGAGGCCATCTACTACATCACCGCCGACACCCTGGCCGCCGCCAAGAACAGCCCGCAGCTGGAAGTCTTCAAGAAAAAAGGCATTGAAGTGCTGCTCATGGCAGACCGCGTGGATGAATGGGCTGTGTCGCACCTGCACGAGTTCGATGGGACGCCGTTGCAAAGCGTGGCCAAGGGTTCGGTGGATCTGGGCAAGCTGCAGGACGAAGAAGAGAAGAAAGCCGCTGAAGCAGCAGCCGAAACCTTCAAGCCGTTGGTGGAGAAGCTCAAAGAGAGTTTGAAGGACAAAGCCAAGGACGTTCGCGTGACCACCCGGCTGGTGGATTCGCCCGCCTGTCTGGTGGTGGAAGACCACGGCATGAGCACCCAGCTCGCCCGCATGCTCAAGCAGGCAGGCCAGCAAGCGCCGGATGTGAAGCCCATTCTGGAAGTGAACGCCGACCACGCACTGGTGAAAAAACTCGAAGGCAGCGCCCACTTCGACGACCTGGCGCACATCCTCTTCGACCAGGCTTTGTTGGCTGAAGGCGGCCTGCCGGATGACCCTGCAGCCTATGTGAAGCGGGTGAATGCGCTGCTGGTGTGAGGCAGAAACTTTCCCGTTTTCAAACCGCCCTGGGCGCGCGTCAGCACGCTTGAGCATGTTGCACCACGGTTGATTCGTTGCCGTGAGCTGCGATGTTGGTGAGCACAAACAAAGCCCGACCGGGGCAACCTGGTCAGGGCTTTTTTTGTTGGCGGCTTCATGTGTTGTACGCAGGAGAACAGATGTGACGCAAATCACGAGACCTGACTACACTCGCGCTCGGGTCCATCAAAATTCTGGCTGGCGAACTGCTCGGCCTCTCTATAGTCGATAGCAGCCAAGCCGTGCATTTTCAGCGCCCATTCGATCCCGTCGTCACGTTCCGAAACAGCCAGGGGGAGGCCGCTCGCGGGTCTCTGACCAGCCTTCAGCGGCGCTCGCTGGTGATGGAGATTTACAACCCGTACTCGATCGTCCAGGTGAGCGAGGTTTTGTCTGATCTGACCATCCGAGCTGGCGACAGCATCATCTACAAGGGAAAAGCGGTTGTTGTCAGCCTCCTGAATACCGGCTTGATGGCTGTGGTTTCTGTGGCGCTGATCGACGAGTGGTCAGACCTGAATGCCATCCGAGGAGATGTGCGGCAGGTGCGCGACGAAGCAACCCGCTTTGTGAACGATTGGGAAGCCCGGTTTCGCATCCGGCAGAGCTACCAGGTCCTGATCAGCGAATTCCGCGCATTTCTTTCGGAAACAGCGCGCTGGATTGACCAGGCCGACATGGTCGAGTCCCTGCCCCGGTCCATCGATGGCCGGCTGACCGATGAGGTGTTCTATGCAATGGCTGAACCACTGATGGTCAAGGGCAAGGACTTCCTGGTGCGCTTGGAAGATGAAGCTTCTCAGCTCCCTGAAGAAGACGCCCAACTGCACCGCGCATACGCCCAGACCGCGTTGCACCCGCTGGTATTGCGGGCGCCTTTCGTCTACCGGACTTTTGCCAAGCCTCTCGGATATGCAGGTGACTATGAGATGGTCAATCAGATCCTGGGCGACCCCCGCCAAGGAAGCACCACCTACATCCAGTTGGTCAATGCCATGTTCCTGCGCGCCGCAGTGGCTGTGGCGCACCGAAACCGCATTGACATCCTCGTCGATTTTCTCAAGCGGGCCGTGGCAATGGCCACCGAACAGGATCGCACCTTTCGTATCCTCAACGTGGGATGTGGACCTGGGGTGGAGATCCAGCGTCTGATTGCCACTGGCCTGGATCTGTCGCGGCTGAGGTTCACGCTGATTGATTTCAGCCGTGAGACGCTTGACTACACGCGCCAGCAGATCAGCGCCGCGGCCGAGTTGCACGGCAGCGCTGTGCGTGTGGACTACGTGCAGGAATCGGTTCACGATTTGCTCAAACGCGCCACCCGCGATGCTGTACCGACCGAGGGCGCCGGCTTCGATTTCATCTACTGCGCTGGCCTTTTTGACTATCTTTCCGACAAAGTCTGCTCTAGATTGATCCGCTACTTTCTTTCGCGCAGCAACCCGGGTTGCAATCTGCTGGTCACCAACGTGCACGCGGACAATCCGGAGCGATTCGGCATGGAGCACCTGCTGGAGTGGCACCTGATCTACAGGGATGAGGCACAAATGCTGTCTGTTCTTGAGCAGACGGGTGGGCCGGTGTCTCTCTACACGGATCCCACGGGTGTCAACATCTTCGCCGAAGTGGTGGTGAAGTCGCGCGAAGGCGCCTTGGCAGCGGCACATGGCTGAGCATTCGAGGGCGCCCTACGAGGAGCAGCTGTCAGAGTTTCGGCTCACCTACAGCAAAGCCGGCAGCGTGACCTCTATCGTGCTGGTGCTGGCGGGTTTTGGGCTTGACTACTTCACTTATCCGGATCGGTTGACAGAGTTCACCGCGCTGCGCCTGCTGGTGTCTCTGCTCACGCTTGGCGTTTTTGCGTTGCTTTTTTCGGGTTTTGGCCGGCGCCATGTGCGTTCGCTCACCATGCTCTGGCTGTTGATGCCACAGATCATGATTGCCTACATGATCCAGCAGACGGATGGAGCCAATTCGATCTACTTTGTGGGGCTTCACCTGGCGCTGTACGCAGTGGGCATCATCCTGCCCATCACCATCTTCGAGGGCATCGGCTTTGGCGTGTTCACCCTGGCGGTGTATGTGCTGGCGTGTTTGTTGCATGCGGACAGTACAAATGACACGGCGCGTCTGGTGACGAATTCGCTGTTCATCCTGTTTTCAGCTGCAGCCAGCGCGGTGTGCACATGGTTCAACGAAAAGGCACGCTTGCGGCTGTTCGCCCTTCAACATGAGGTCTCTGTGAAGAACGCCTCACTACGAGAAATCAACCAGACCCTCGCCGAAGTCAAAGGCCAACTCATCCAGCGTGAAAAAATGGCCGCCATCGGCACACTCTCGGCTGGCCTGTTGCACGAGCTGAACAACCCGGTCAACTACAGCCTGATGGCCATCAACATGGGCCTGACCTGTCCAGGCGCCAAGAGCGATGCCATGCTGAAGGAAAGCCTGGACGACGCGCTCGAAGGCATGCAGCGGGTGCAGAACATCGTCTCCGACCTCAAGACCTTTGCCTACCAAAAGCCAGGACAAGACAGCCAGCGCCCGTTTCTGCTGGAAAACGCGGTGCGTTCCGCGGTGCGGCTGGCTGGCTACGAACTCAAGGGCATCGAGGTTGCGATCGATCTGCCACAAGACACCCATGCCATGGGCGACGAGCCCGCCATCATCGGCGTGCTGATCAACCTGCTGAGCAATGCCGCACACGCGGTGCAAGCCACCGAACGGGCAGCGCCGCCCCGTATCGACTTGAAGGTGGTCGTGCAGGGCGAGCGCCTGAGTGTTTCCGTGCGCGACAACGGACGCGGAATCGAACCCGACAACCTGGGGCGCGTTTTTGAGCCGTTTTTCACCACCCGTGATGTGGGCGCCGGCCTGGGACTGGGCCTGAGCGTGAGTTACGGCATCGTGCAGCGCCACGGTGGTACGCTGGCTGCGGACAGCGTGCTTGGCGCATGGACCGAATTCACTTTTGACTTGCCGAGGCCCGAATGAACACGGAAGCGAACGGTGTCAGCCAGGCCCCCCTGGGCCCACATGCCATTCTCATGGTGGATGACGAGGTGCACGCCTGCAAGTGGTTCGCGCGGCTGTATGGAAACGAATTCACCGTTTTGACGGCCCACAGCGTGGACCAGGCCTTGGCTTTGCTGGCGCAAAAGGGGCACGAAGTGGCGGTACTGCTCACCGACTACGCCATGCCGGCGCGCGATGGTGTGGCGCTGCTCAGCGCGGCACGGCGCGAATACCCCCACGTGGCCCGGCTGCTGGTGTCTGCCTATGCCGACAAGGACATGGCTCTGTCTGCCGTCAACCAGGGGCAGGTGGAAGCCATTCTCGAGAAGCCGCTGGACGAGGCGCTGACCCGGCAAACCCTTCGCGAGGCCTTGGCTGCCTGTCAGCAGCGCAATCGTCAGCGTTTGCTGCTGGGTCGCCGTGAGGCCGCGCTTCGGGAGACCCTGGGCTTTCTGGCCCACGAGGTCACTTCACCACTGGCCACCGTCCGGGGCTATTTGTCGGCCATGCGCGAACGCCACCGCGACGTGCCCGATGGCGAGGGGGATGTGGCCTACATCGCCCAGCAAAAGCCTGGCGATGTGCTGTTCATGATCGAAGCCGCCCAGCGCCGTGCCGAGTATGCGCAGTCGCTGGTCTCCACTTTTGTGCAGTCGGCCCGGGATGCCACCCTGGGCAATGCCTCTGCCAGCCTTCTCGCCAGCGAACTCGTGGCTGCGGTGCAGCAGGAGTACCCGTTTGACGCCGCCGGGGAAGAGGCCTGGCTTTCCACTGACGTGGAAGCCGATTTCACCTTGCCCGGTCGGCGCGATCTGCTCTATCTGGTGCTGTGTACCTTGGTGAAGAACGCCTTGATCGCGCTTCGCCCGCATGCTGCTCAAATGTCCAGCACACCCCAGGTGAAGATCGCTTTGACCCGCGCAGCGCCCACGCCCGGACTGCCTGCACAGGCCACCATCAGGGTGTGGGATAACGGGCCCGGCATACCGCCCGAAGTGCTCAGGCGGCTGACCCTGGAACCAGTGACCACCCGCGCCGACTGCGGCGGCAACGGCATGGGTCTGCTTTTTTGCGGGCGCGTGATGAATGCCCTCGGTGGTTCTGTTGAAGTTCGCTCCGAACCGGGGCAGGGCACTGAGATCCTGCTGTATTTTCCCAACGCCGTCGGCCGCGTTCCGCGAGCTGGCCAGGAGCCTTGATGAAGCCCGACAAGATTCTGTATGTAGACGACGAAGCCATGGCGCTGAAGTACTTTGAGCGCCTGGTGGCGCCTCTGGCGCCGGTGCTCACAGCGAGTTCGGTCGAAGAGGGGAGGGTCATGCTCAAGGCGCACGGCTCGGAAATCGCGGTGCTGGTGTGCGACCAGCGCATGCCCGGTGAGCGGGGCAACGAACTGCTGCGCCATGCCAGGGACTATTACCCCGGCATCGTGCGCATGTTGACCACGGCGTATTCCGAACTCGGCGACGCCATCGAAGCCATCAACACCGGCGAGATCTACCGCTACATCAACAAACCCTGGGAGCTGGAGAGCCTGCGCGCCGACCTGAAGAATGCGCTTGAGCTCGCCGCCCTGCGCAACGAGCGCGACGAACTGATGCGCGACAAGCTCATGGCCCAGCAAAGCCAGTTGCTGGCCAACCGGCTGGCTGCGCTGCTGATGGTCGGCTCCGCGGTGTGCGCTGAGAGCGCTACTTTGGCCGTCCACCGGTATGCCGAAACGGTGCTGGCCGTGGGGGGTAAAGAGCCCGCTGTGGACTGGCACCGCTGGGAGCACGCCGATCTTTTGCAGGCCGAAGCCTTACGCGGTGCCGGTGTGGCGGGGCATTTGCGCCAATGGCTGCATGATTTTGGTTTGCAGAAGGGCGCTGAATCCGCTCTGGTGGCGCTGGCGAAGCTGGGCGGTGGGTCGGTGCATGGCGAGGAAGTGCACCTGCCGAATGCCGACCTGTTTCATGCGCTGCTCACAGCCCCCGCGGGCGCCCTGCCCACCCACGAACAATGCGGCTGGCTGGCCTGGCTGCTCTGGCAGGGCGGTCGCGCCCAGGTGAGCGCGGAGGCCAGCGGCTGGCGCGTGACATTGGGCGATGCGCCTGCGCTGCCAGCCGACTGGATGGCTGATGCGATGGAGCGGCTGGGGCGTCCCTGATCTGCCACGTTGCGTGAAGAACACCATCACAACACGCAAAAAAAAGGCCCGCCCGGTTTGCGCCAGGTGGGCCTTTTCACGAGATGTTGTCGATCAGACCACCGTGATCGTCACTTCGATGTTGCCCCGGGTGGCGTTGGAGTAGGGGCACACCTGGTGGGCGGTGTCCACCAGGTCTTGCGCCACGGCGCGGTCCATGCCGGGCAGGCTCACGTTCAGGCGGGCGGCGATGCCGAAGCCGGCGGGGATCGGGCCGATGTCGATTTCGGCGTCGATGGACGCGTCAGCGGGCACGGCGATCTTTTTCATGCCGGCCACGTGCTTCATGGCACCCATGAAGCAGGCGGAGTAGCCGGCTGCGAACAGTTGCTCCGGGTTGGTGGCGGCGCCTGAACCACCCATGGCCTTCGGTGGTGAGAGTTT
>JAABRN010000530.1 GCA_011390855.1 Hydrogenophaga sp.
CACCTGGTCAGCAGCGGTGACGTGCGTATCGAGATCAACGGCGACCCCGAGCGCACCCTGACCGTGCCCGCTGGTGGCAAGCTGTTGCAGACACTGGCCAACGAAGGCATTTTCCTGTCGTCGGCCTGTGGCGGCGGCGGTACCTGCGCGCAATGCCGCTGCCATGTGTTGGACGGTGGCGGGGCCATCCTGCCGGTCGAAGAGCAGCACTTCACCCGCGGCGAAGTTCGTGACCATGCCCGCCTGGCTTGCCAGGTGCCGGTCAAGCAAGACATGAAGATCGAGGTCGAACCCGAGTTCTTTGGTGTCAAGCAGTGGGACACCACGGTCATCTCAAACGACAACGTCGCCACTTTCATCAAGGAACTGGTGCTCAAGATTCCCGAAGGCGAGAGTGTGGACTTCCGCGCCGGAGGCTATGTGCAGCTCGAATGTCCGCCGCACGAGGTCAATTACCGCGATTTCGACATCCCCGAGGAATACCGTGGCGACTGGGAGCGATTCAAGGTGTTCGAGAACGTCTCCAAGGTAGACGAGACGGTCATTCGGGCCTACTCCATGGCCAATTACCCGGAAGAAAAGGGCCTCATCAAATTCAATATCCGTGTGGCCTCGCCACCGCCGGGTGCCAAAGGCATCCCGCCCGGCAAGATGTCTTCCTGGGCGTTTGCGCTCAAGCCTGGCGACAAGGTGAAGGTCTCGGGTCCATACGGTGAGTTCTTTGCCAAGGAAACAGACAACGAGATGGTGTTCATTGGCGGTGGCGCGGGTATGGCACCCATGCGCTCGCACATCTTCGACCAGCTCATGCGTCTCAACAGCAAGCGCAAGATCAGCTTCTGGTACGGCGCACGTAGTTTGAGAGAGACCTTCTATGTCGAGGATTTCGACGAACTGGCCCGCAAGCATGAGAACTTCAGCTGGCATCTGGCCCTGTCGGACCCGCTGCCCGAAGACAACTGGACCGGTCCCACGGGCTTCATCCACAACGTGGTCTATGAGAGCTACCTCAAGGAACACCCGGCACCAGAGGACTGCGAGTTCTACATGTGCGGTCCGCCCATGATGAACACCTCGGTCATCAAGATGCTCAAGGACCTGGGCGTCGAGGAAGAGCACATCATGCTCGACGACTTCGGCGGTTGACCTCATGCAGCGCCGTCGGGTGATCGGCCTGTTGTCGCTGCTGCCCCTGGCCCCGCTCGCCGGCGCGCTCGGCCTGGCGGGCTGTTCGCGCGAGCAGCCGTTTCAGCAGCTTGAAGGCGCGACCATGGGCACGCGGTATCACATCCGCTTCAAGCCACCTGTGAGCTCGTTTGACGCCGCCGCCATGCAGGCGGTGGTGGATGCACGGCTAGAAGCACTCAACGCCAGTCTGTCCACCTATCGGTCCGATTCACTCATCACCGCCTTCAATGAGGCGCCAGTCGGACAGGTCATGCCCATCGATGCCGACTTCGAGAACATGCTGAGCCTCTCGCGCCAGGTGCACCAGGCCAGCAGCGGCGCCTTCGACCCCACGGTCGGCGCCCTGGTCAACCTCTGGGGTTTTGGCTGGCCCAAGCCCGAACAGCCGTTGATCCGGTTGCCGGAACCCAAGGCCATCGAGGCCGCCAGGGGGCGCTTCGATGCGGTCACACAGATGGCCCCGGGAAAGCTGGTCAAACACGCGCCGGTGCGACTGGATTTTTCTGCAATAGCAAAAGGCTATGGAGTGGACCTGATCGCAGGGGTCGTTCGCGCGCATGGGGTGCAGCATTTCATGACAGAGATCGGTGGCGAAGTGGCCACGCAGGGGAGCGGTCCCACCGGCGGACCCTGGCGCATCGGCATTGAGGCGCCCGATCCAGTGGTCACAGGCCGGGTGCTCGCCCGGGTGCACCTGACCAATGGCTCGCTGGCGACCTCAGGCAATTACCGGAACTTCTTTGAAGTGGAAGGCCAGCGCTTTTCGCACATCATCGACCCGGTGAGCGGCTACCCGGTGCCGCAACCACCCGTGTCGGTCAGCGTGATCGCGCCCAGCGTGGCCCTGGCCGACGCCTGGGCCACCGCTTTCATGGTGCTGGACGAAGAGCGTGGGCTGGCAGTGGCCGAGGAGAACCAATTGGCGGTTTACTGGGTCTACCAGGACAATACAGGGCATCGCACGCGGCAAAGCAGCCGAATGCAGCCCTATCTGGACGCGGCGAAACACTGAGGTGTTCGCCCCAACCGAGAAAGTACACAATGGAATTCTTGCTGGCCCTGGTGCTGTTTCTCACCTTCTTCGGCGCCCTGGCCCTCGGACTGATCCTGCGGGGGAAGCCGCTGCAGGGGTCGTGCGGTGGTGCTGCCGCGCTCATGGGCGAAAAGGAGTGTGGCGTCTGCGGCCGCGACCCCAACACCTGCGAGCGCAAACAAGGCGAGCAAAAAGTGGTGGCAGTCCTCCACCGGCACAACTGAGTTTTCTCCACTCCCTGACCTGTCGAACGGGTCAACCCTTGCATTCGCTGGAGCTACGCGCGGTTGTCGGTCTGGGTTGAAGCGTTCTTGTGCCGGAAGTTGCAGCAGAAAGACACCGTACACAGGCCACACATGGGTTTTCGCGCCTGGCAGACATAGCGCCCGTGCAAGATCAGCCAGTGGTGCGCATCCACAAGGTACTTTTCAGGTACCCGCCTGAGCAGTGCCTGTTCCACCGCCAGCGGTGTTTTGCCGATGGCCAGCCCGGTGCGGTTGCCCAACCGAAAGAGGTGCGTGTCGACCGCCATGGTGGGCTGCCCAAAGGCCACGTTGAGCACCACATTGGCTGTTTTTCGGCCCACGCCGGGCAGTGCCTCAAGTGCTTCGCGTGAGTCCGGCACCTCGCCACCGTGTTGGTCAACCAGCAAGCGGCAGGTCTGCATCAGATGCCTGGCTTTGCTACGGAACAGACCAATGGTTTTGATGTGGCTCTCCAAGCCGTCCAGCCCCAGTGCGAGGATCTTCTGCGGGGTGTTGGCGACTGGAAACAGCATGCGGGTGGCTTTGTTCACGCCCACATCGGTCGCTTGCGCAGACAGCAGCACCGCAGCAAGCAACTCGAACACGCTTGTGTATTCCAGTTCGGTTAGCGGCTGCGGATTGGCTGCTTGCAGCGTTGCAAAAAAGGCCTCTATCTGGGCCGGATTCATGGACTTGGCGTCTGGCATGGCCGTATGGTGGCATCGTGTGAACAGGCCTTAGTCTAGCGGTGCCTCATACGCATGAATCTTGCGCGCGAATTCGCGACAATGGCGGACCGACCCAATTCACCATCAGAGCAAGTTGCACACGGACGCCGATACCATGCCCTTCACCACGCCTTTTGCTGACCGCCTGAACAATGTCGAAACCTCGGCCATTCGCGAACTCTTCAAGCTGCTGGGCAAGCCCGGCATCATCAGCTTCGCCGGTGGTTTCCCGGACAGCGCCCTGTTCGATGTGGACGGCATTCGCGAGGCGGTCAACACAGCACTCACAGAAGAACCAGGCGCAGCCTTGCAGTACGGTGCCACCGAGGGCTACCAGCCCCTGCGCGAACAGATCGCCAGCTTCATGGGGGGCAAGGGCGCTCAAGATCTGACGCCACAGGATCTCATCGTCACCACCGGTAGCCAGCAGGCGCTTGACCTGCTGGGCAAGACGCTGATCTCACCCGGTGACAAGGTCATCGTCGAAGGTCCCACTTTTCTCGCCACCATTCAGTGTTTTCGGCTCTATGGGGCCGAACTCATCACGGCACCGGTCGATGGTGAGGGCGTGCAGCCCGATGCACTGGAAAAGCTCATTGAGCAGCACAAGCCCAAGTTCGTTTACCTCATTCCCACTTTTGGCAACCCGAGTGGCGCCATGTTGGGTCGGGCGAGGCGGCAGAAGGTGCTGGAAATGGCGGTCAGGCACAACACCCTGATTGTCGAAGATGACCCATACGGCGATCTCTATTTTGGCGAGGCGCCCCCGCCCAGCCTGCTGGCCCTGAGCACCAGTGTCCCCGGCAGCCGCGAACTGCTGGTGCATTGCGGTTCGCTCAGCAAGGTGTTGAGTCCCGGCTTGCGGGTGGGCTGGATGGTCGGCCCTGCCGACCTGCTTGCCAAGGCCACCATGTGCAAGCAGTTCAGCGACGCCCACACCAGCACTTTCGCTCAGGCCACGGCAGCGCAGTACCTCAAGGCCGGGCACATGCCCGCCACGCTGGGCAAGGTGCGTGCTGTGTACGCAGAACGTGCCACTACCATGGGCAATGCACTCAGACGTGAACTCGGTGATGCCATCTCCTTCGTGCAGCCGCAGGGCGGTCTGTTCGTGTGGGCACGCCTCACAGGCGCCGGCGGCAAAGTGGCCGACGGTGGTGAGCTGGCCAAACGGGCGATAGAAAAGGGCGTGGCATTCGTGCCCGGCGCGCCGTTCTATGCCAGTCAGCCCGACATGGCGACCTTGCGGCTGAGTTTTGCCACTGTGGGTGTGGACAAAATCGAAGAGGGCGTGGGGCGTCTGGCTCAGGCGCTGTGAACTGGCACTTCAAGAATCATCGAGCCCACTGCCGGTGAATGGCCTGCCTTGCAGGCTTGTTTCAGAATTGTTGGCAAGCACTGCGTGCCGAAGGGGACGAGACCGTCGTATTTCAGTGCCTGGTGACGGCCTACCAGGAACCGCAGCGTCGCTACCACACGCCGGAACACCTCTCGGAATGCATGGCGCTGTTTGACGATCACCGGCAACTGGCCGCTCAACCTGCAGAAGTTGAGATGGCGCTGTGGTTCCACGACGCCGTGTACGACGTCAAAGCCCACGACAACGAGGCGCGCAGCTTCCAGTAGGCAGAAGCGGCACTGACCGGAGCGGGCGTGAGTCTCACGCATGTACACCAGGTGATCCATCACATCCTGGCCATTCGCCATGCAGACGTCCCCGAGCCAGGCGATCAGTCCCTGCTGGTGGATGTGGCCATGGCGATACTGGGCGCGCCTCGCGCCCGCTTTGATGCCTATGAAGTTCAGATACGAGCCGAATACGCGTGGGTGCCCGAGCCCGTCTTTTGGCAGAAGCGCGGCGAGATACTGACGGCATTTCTCGCCAGGCCACTTCTCTACAACACGGCCGCACTTCACGAATTGCTGGAAGCGCCTGCCTGAGCCAATGTGGCCCATTCGTTGAAGGCGCTACAAGCCCGAATGTGAGGCTTGCACATGGGGGGCTCACTCGTCGGCTTGAAACTGCGCTGCGTTCTTGCCCTTGAACGGCGCATAAAACGCCTTGATCTTCGCCATGTCGGACTCTATGTCGCCGCTGGGCACGAAGACCGGGCCCAGGCCACTGCGTTTGCTGGTGTAGTCCATGTAGGCCATCACAATGGGTACTTCGGCTTGCAGCGCGATGTAGTAGAAGCCGGTTTTCCAGTATCGGGTCTTGCTGCGCGTGCCCTCGGGCGGAACGATGAGCTGCAGCGGGCCCTCTGCGGCTTTGATGGCGGCGGCAGAAGCCGCCACCAGATTGTTCGACTGCTCGCGGTTCACGGGGATCCCACCGAGCCACCGCATGACGCCTCCAAAGGGCGCCTTGAAGATGCTTTGTTTGCCCATCCAGTAGATGTTGAGCCGCAAGGCAAATGCCACCATCAGCGTGTAGGGCAGATCCCAGTTGCTGGTGTGCGGCGCGGCAATGAAAACGCTCTTGCTCGCATGGTCGGGCAGAGCGCCCTCGACCTGCCACCCGGTGAGCCGCAAGAAGCCGACTGAAAAAAACCTTAAGAAGGTGTTGACCCCTGGGGTGGTGAAGATGGTTCTGCGCATGCCGGCAGTATGACCGAGCCGCACTGGCATCTGCGCGACGCCAATAGCCCAGGCGTGCGCTACGATGCCGCCACAAGACTTCCAACGGAGACAACCGATGTCAAGTACCTTCAGCGTTCAGGATCTGGACGTCTTCATCGAAGGCCAGGGGCCGACCGTGGTCATGCTCCACGGCTGGCCCGACTCGCCTGCCTTGTGGAATGAAACGGTTGCTGCCCTGAGCGATGGGTATCGCTGTGTGCGTTTTGCCTTGCCCGGATTTGATCTCTCCAAACCACCCCGCCCGGTGTCGGTCGACCAGATGTGTGAGCTGATCGGTGCGGTGGTGGATGCTGTCAGCCCAGGCGAACCGGTCACCCTGCTGCTGCATGACTGGGGTTGTTTCTTCGGCTACGAATACGCTGCGCGGCACTCCCAGCGGGTTTCACGCGTGGTGGGTGTGGACATTGGAGACACCAATACTGGCGCTTACCTGAAAGGTCTCAGCGGAAAGGAGAAGCTCCTGATCATGGGCTACCAGGTGTGGCTGGCAGCAGCATGGAAGCTGGGTTCGGTGCTGCCAGGGCTGGCCGACCGCATGACCCGCTTCATGGCCCGGAAAATCGGATGCCGGACCGCGCCCGAGCGCATTGGCTGGCAAATGAACTACCCCTATGCCATGCAATGGCTGGGCTCGTTCGGCGGCCTGCGCGGCGTTGCCAGGGTCGACAAGGTGTTCGGCCCCCGCCTGCCCACGCTGTTTGCGTTTGGTCAACGCAAGCCGTTCATGTTCCATTCCTCCCGCTGGCTGGACCAGTTGGCCAACACCCCGGGCAGCGCAGCGCAGGGCTTCGAGGCCGGTCACTGGCTGATGCGCCAAAAGCCTGTGGAGTTCACGACTGCAGTGCGAAGCTGGCTGGACCAGAGCAGGGCGAGAGAGCGGGAATCTCGAACCGAGGTGGTTGCATGAAGCCTGAAGACCTTGAACGCCTGCTGACAGTGGAGATGCCTTTCGGCAAGCACAAGGGACGCGCCATTGCCGACCTGCCGGGAAACTACCTCAACTGGTTTGCGCGCGAGGGATTCCCCAATGGGGACGTCGGTCGATTGCTGGCGCTCATGCACGAAATCGACCACAACGGGCTGAGTGACCTGCTCACACCATTGCGTGAGGCTCAGGCCGTGAGCGCCTCAAAGACGCGCGCTGCCGCATAGGCGTCGTTGGCGGCGTAGATCAACTGGGCTTCGCTCAGGCGCGGATTGGCCCAGTTCGATGTGGCCGCTTTTTTCGACTTGATGAAACGTTGGTTGAACAGCACCGCCACCGCGCCCTTGACCCCCATGTCCTTGCGGTAGCCGCGTTCACGGAAAATGGCGTTGAGCTCCAGCACGCCGGCTGGCTCCACCGCCAGTTTGGATTTGATGCGCTTGGTGTCGTCTCCCAGTCCGAACCCGGCCTTGATGAAAGCGCCTTCTGCCAACAAGCCGGCCACCACTTCAAGGCAGCCGGGCTCGTGCAACTGAAACACCCAGGCCTTGTGCAGGGTGGAAAGTTGAACGATGTGCGGTCCGTCAGACACCTGATCCTTGAAAAAGGTGGGTTTGGATTCCGTGTCGAAGCCCCAGGTTGGATGGTCACGCAGCGCTGCGCTGGCTTCCACGGCCTGCGCCCTGTTGATGACCAGGGTGATGCGATCGAGCCCGAGGCGGTCGAATTCGGGCAACAGCGCGATCGCTTCCTTGTCAGGCGTGGTGCGTGTGGTTTGCATGCGTCGAGTGTGTGCTGTCCAAGTCGATAATCCGGTCATTGTG
>JAABRN010000531.1 GCA_011390855.1 Hydrogenophaga sp.
ACACGATGCTGCCGTGCCCCATCACCAGCGCACGGTCTGAAATGCTCATGGCAATGGTGAGTTTCTGCTCGATCAGCAGCACGGATATCCCCCGGCCCTTGAGCTTTTGCAGGTACTCGGCCACCAGCTCGACGATCTTGGGTGCCAGGCCTTCGGTCGGCTCGTCAATGATGATCAGGTCCGGGTCGCCCATGAGCGTGCGGCACAGCGTGAGCATTTGCTGCTCTCCACCGGAGAGCACGCCCGCTTCGGTGTGCTGACGTTCCTTCAGGCGCGGAAACATGGTGTACATGTCGTCAAATTCCCAGCGCGACCCCTTGCCGCTGCCTTTTTGCCCAAGCATCAGGTTCTGGTGCACCGTGAGCTTGGGGAATATGTCGCGATTCTCTGGCACGTAGCCGATGCCCAGATGGGCGATCTCGAAAGGCTTTTTCCCCAGCACAGGTTGACCCTGCCATTCAATGGTGCCGGTGGCATCCACCAGTCCCATGATGGCTTTGGCGGTGGTGGATCGGCCTGAACCGTTGCGTCCCAGCAGGGCGACAATTTCGCCCTTGCCGACCTCGAATCCCACGCCGTGCAGCACGTGGCTCTTGCCGTAGTAGGCGTGCAGGTTGTCGATCTTCAACATGATGTGCGCTCCCTCAATGCCCAGCGGCCTGCTGGTCGGCCAGCACAGAGCCCAGATAAGCCTCCTGCACGCGCGGATTCGCGCGCACGGCTTCAGGGGTGTCAAACGCCAGCACTTCGCCATAAACCACGACGGCAATCTTGTCTGCCAGACCGAACACCACACCCATGTCGTGCTCCACCGTGAGCAGCGTCTTGCCCACGGTCACCTCGCGGATCAACTCGATGAAACGCGAGGTCTCGCTCTTGCTCATGCCGGCGGTGGGTTCGTCCAGCAGGATCACACCCGCACCGCCTGCGATGGTGATGCCAATCTCCAGCGCGCGTTGCTCCGCATAGGTCAGGTTCATGGCCAGCACGTCGCGCTTCTTGTCGAGCCGGATCATGTGCATCAGCTCCTCGGCGCGCTGGTTGGCGTCGTCAAGGTCGGCCAGGAAGCGGAACAGCGTGTACTTGTAGCCCAGGCTCCACAACACACCGCAGCGCAGGTTCTCGAACACACTGAGCTTGGGGAAGATGTTGGTGATCTGGAAGCTGCGCGAGAGCCCCATGCGGTTGATCTCGAACGGCTTCTTGCCATTGATGCGCCGCCCACCCAGCAGCACGTCGCCGCTGGTGGGCTCGAAACGCCCGGAGATGAGGTTGAACAACGTGGACTTGCCAGCGCCATTGGGGCCAATGATGCCCACGCGCTCTCCTGGATTCACAGCCAGATTCACGCCCCGGATGATTTCGGTCTTGCCAAAGCTCTTGCGCAGATCACGAAGCTCCAGCGCATACCCGCTGGCGGCGGCAGGAGCTGAAGAGGGTTCCATGAGGGTTTCGGTCATTGCGTTTCCCGTCGCTTGATTTCTTTTTCAATGTCGGTCTGGATGTCGCCCCACTGCTTCATGAACGCCCGGCGCGTGATCTCGAACAGACCCATGCCTGTGAGTGCCACAAGCGCAGCCCCCACCCAGTTCGAAGCCTCGAGCGCATGCAGCGTCACACCCAGAAATTGCACGGTGTCACCCATGGCGGTGCTCAGTTGCAGGTGGTAGATCATCTCGATGATTGCGCCCGCACCGACCAGGACCACCAGCGCCGTGACCGTCAGGGCCAGGTAGCTCACCCAGAGTTCCCGCAACCGTCCAAAGGCCGCCACCCGCAGGTTCATCATGATCAGACTGGCAATGCCGCCTGGCGCGTACATCACCATGAACAAAAAGATCAGGCCGAGGTAGAGCAGCCAGGCCTTGGTGATCTCCGAGAACAGCACAAACGCCAGCACCATCAAAATGCCGCCGATGATGGGTCCGAAGAAGAAGGTGGCACCTCCCAGGAAGGTGAACAGCAAATAGCCGCCAGAGCGGATCGGCCCCACCACTTCGGCGGTGACGATTTCGAACTGGATGGCGGCCAGACCGCCAGAGATACCAGCAAAAAAGCCAGCGATGATGAACGCGAGGTAGCGCACCATCTGCGTGTTGTAGCCAATGAACTCCACGCGTTCGGGGTTGTCTCGAACGGCATTGAGAATGCGCCCCAGCGGTGTGCGGGTGAAGGCGAACATCAGCGCCACGCTCACGAAGGTGTAGACCGCGATCAGGTAGTACACCTGCACACCCGGGCCGTAAGAAATGCCCATCACCGAATCACCGACCACGCGATCGGCCGAGATGCCGGCTTCACCGCCGAAGAACTCGGAGAACATGAGCGACATGGCGAACACCAGTTCGGCCATGCCCAGCGTGATCATGGCGAAAGTGGTGCCGGCCTTTTTGGTGGTCACATAGCCGAACAGCAAGGCGAAGAAAAGGCCGGCCACGCCACCAACAAGTGGAATCAGGCTGACCGGCAAGGCCATCACGCCCTCGGACGCCTTGAGCAGCGCATGAATCGCCACATACGAGCCCAGGCCGGTATAGACCGCGTGCCCGAAGCTGAGCATGCCGCCCTGCCCCAACAACATGTTGTAGGACAGGCAGGCGATGATGGCGATACCCATTTGCGCCAGCATGGTGATGGACAGGTTGCTGTCGAACACCGTGGGGGCAAAGAGCAGCACCAGGGCAAACAGGCCCCAGGTGATCCAGCGGCCGATGTTGTAGGGCTTGAAGCTGTAGTGAGAAGTGGTCATGGCAGACGATAGGGAGGAGCGCATGGCGATCTCGGTTTTTTGGTTATGCCGGAGCGCTACACGTCACGCGTGAAGCAGCGCCATCCAGAGGCACCGGGGAACCGGCTCCGCCGGTCCCGGGTGCCGTCCCCCTCCCGCCGCAGGCGAGAGAGGGGGGAAACCGCGAAGCGGCGCAGGGGGTGTCTCATGTATCTCTTGTGCCCAGCAGGCCGCGCGGACGGAAGATCAGGACCAGCACGAGGAACAGGTACGGCAGGATCGGCGCGACCTGAGAGATCGTGAGCCTGAGCAAGGAGTTGTTGCTCCAGGCGTCAGACAGCTGCAGACCCACGCTTTGCGCCAGACCCAGCAGGGAGTGATCCAGCGCCACAGCGAAGGTCTGGATCACGCCAATGAGCACAGACGCCAGAAACGCCCCGGAGAGCGAACCCAGGCCACCCACCACCACCACCACGAAAATCAGCGACCCCAGGGTGTGGGCCATGGCGGGCTCGGTCACGAAGGTGCTGCCCCCGATCACGCCCGCCAGACCGGCCAGGCCCGTGCCAGCACCGAACACCAGCATGAACACCCGGGGCACGTTGTGGCCCAGGCTCTCCACGGTTTCCGGGTGCGTGAGTGCGGCCTGTATCACCAGACCGACGCGGGTGCGCGTGAGCAGCAGCCAGACGCTGGCCAGCATCACCACAGCCACGAGCATCATGAAGGCGCGGGTGGCAGGGAACGGTGAACACATGGTTTGCGCGGCTGCGCCACACAGCTCGGCCGGCGCGCGCCCCGCCACAAAGCTCAGGCCGTCGGTGGCATGGTTCAACAAGGTGAAGGCAGGCCCTTGCAACAGCTCGGGCGGCCGGAATTCCACCGACGTGCGCCCCCAGACCAGTTGCACCAGTTCCAGAATGATGTAGGACAACCCGAAGGTCACGAGCAGTTCCGGCACGTGACCGTACTTGTGCACCTTGCGCAGGCTGAGCTTTTCGAACAAGGCACCCAGCAGGCCCACGATCACGGGCGCGAGCACCAGTGCCGGCCAGAAGCCCAGCGTCTGGGCCAGTGTGTAGCCGATGTAGGCACCCACCATGTAGAAACTGGCATGCGCGAAGTTCAGCACACCCATCATGCTGAAGATCAGCGTCAGGCCCGAGCTCAACATGAACAACAAGAGCCCGTAGCTCAGTCCGTTGAGCATGGAGATGATGAAGAACTCCATGAAGGTGTCTTTCGTTGGCGTGGCGGTTGGGAAAGTGGAAATGGAAGCGGACCAAGTATGGCCCGTTCAATCGGTCAAAAAATCGCGCCGACCAGCCACTGGCCGGCGCGAGTTGTCCCATCAAGAAGTGCGGTGGAACCGGCTCCGCCGGGCCACTCGCGCTGCCCCCTGGAAGGGGGTGACGCGAAGCGGCGCGGGGGTGGGCTCGTTCAGGGACGCTTCATCTGGCAGCTGGTGGGCGTGCTGGCCACATAGGCCGGGAACTCCTGTACCGGTGCCAGCGTCATGCCGGTGTTCTCCGGGCTGTAGGGGTGCTTGGCATCCGTCTTCTGCCACACGGTCAGGTAGAGCGGCTGCTGCAACTGATGGTCGGTCTTGCGCATCTCGATCTCACCGTTGAAGCCCTTGAAGGTGAGGCCGGACAACGCCGCCGCCACCTTCACCGGATCGGTGGACTTGGCCTTTGCCATGGCATCACCCAACGCAAAGTAGACGTTGGGAATGGCTGCGGTGTACATGTCGTCGTTGAAGCGCTGTTTGAACTCGGCCATCCAGCCCTTCATGGGCTCACCCATGTTGTAGTGGTTGTAGGCCACCTGGTACACGCGACCTTCACCACCTGTTCCCAGCGCCGTGGGCGTACCGGTCACACCGGTGTAGTAGGTGTAGAACTTGCCGGTGTAGCCGCCTTCGTTGGCAGCCTTCACCAGCAGAGCCAGGTCAGAACCCCAGTTGCCGGTGATCACCGTGTCGGCGCCTGCGGCGCGGATCTTGGCGATGTAGGGTGCAAAGTCGCGGACCTGCGCCAGTGGGTGCAGCTCTTCGCCAACGATCTCGATGTCGGGGCGCTTGCGCTTGATGTTCTCCTTGGCGAACTTCGCCACCTGGTGGCCGTGCGAATAGTTCTGGTTGAAGAGGTAGACCTTCTTGACGTCGGTCTTGTCCTTCATGTAGGTGGTGAGCGCCTCCATCTTCATGGAAGTGTCAGCATCGAAACGGAAATGCCAGTAGCTGCACTTGCTGTTGGTGAAGTCGGGATCGACCGCTGCGTAGTTCAGGAAGATCACTTCCTTGCCAGGGTTGCGGCTGTTGTGGCGGTTGACCGCATCAATCAGCGCTCCAGCCACCGAGGAACCGTTGCCCTGGGCGATGTAGCGCACGCCCTGATCGATCGCTGCTTGCAAAGCGGTGAGGCTTTCAGCCGGGCTGAGCTTGTTGTCGAACCCGACCACTTCGAACTTCACGCCCGCCGGGTTCTTGACATTGAATTTCTCGGCAAAGAATTGCCAGCTGCGCAACTGGTTGTTGCCCACTGGGCCCATCAGACCGGTCTGTGGGTCAATCCAGGCGATTTTGACGGTCTCGCCTTTCTGGGCGTGGACCGCAAACGCGCCGGTCAACAGGGCTGCTCCAGTGAGGGCTTTCAACGCGAATTTCATCAGTTGTCTCCTGTGGTTGGGGTGATTGACTCCTAGCTTACAAGCGTGATGCACTGCAGCACTCAGGGATTGCACCTAGCGTCTATCGCACAGGCGACTGTGTTTGTCGCCAGACCCGACAGAAGGCGGGATCTGCAGATGCAAAAAGGGTTTGGCACAGCGTTGAACCTGACCCAGGTGGCGCATGCACGAGGGCTTGATCAGTGTCGTCTTGGCGATGCAGCCATGCAATGCCTGGCCACGCGTGGGGTGCTCAGGGACGCTGCATCTGACAGCCGGTGCCGCCTGTGATTTCGGATCCGGACAGGAACTGCACCGGTGCGAAAGTGTGGTCGGTTCCCTCTGCCCCTTCAGGAAACGCAGCGTCGATCTTCTGCCAGCGCGAGATGTAGATTCCCTTCTGCAGTTGATGATCATCGGCGCGCATTTGCACAGGGCCGTTGAACCCTTGAAAGATCATGCCGCTGAGACGCGATGCCACGCGGGCGGGATCGGTGGTCCCGATGTGCTTCATGGCCTGCCCCAGCATTTCGAGGCCGTCGTAGCTCGCCAGCACGACGAGGTCTTCGCCATAGCGTTTGCGAAAAGTCCTTGAAAGCGACCTGACCGGTTCTTGCTGGTTGGTGTGGCTGTACGCGATCTGGTAGATCGGCATGGTGGATGGCGCTCGGGCGAGCGCGGTCGGCGTGCCTTTGAGACCGGGGTAATAGGCAAATACCGGCAGGCTCACGCCCTCTTCCTGCATCGCCTGCACGAGCCGGCGCATATCAACACCCCAATTGCCGGTGATCACCGCTTGCGCGCCCGATTCCTTGATGCGCTGTACGTAGGGCCTGAAGTCATCCACCTGAAACGGCGCGTGGAGCGCATCGCCCACCACCGTCACGTCGGCCTGCTGGCGTGCAATCTCCTGGCGGAAGTACGACGAGACCTGTTGCCCGTGGGCGTAGTTCTGATTCAGCAGGTACACCTTTTTCAGGTCAGGCTGCTGCATCAGGAAACGGGTCAGCGCCCGCATCTTCATCGAGGTATCCGCATCGATGCGGAAATGCCAGAAACTGCACTTTTCGCTGGTCAGTGCGGGGTCCATGGCCGCGTAGTTGATGAACACCACCGCCTTGTCGGGCTGGTGTGCGTTGTGGCGGGTCACCGCGTCGCTCAGTGCCGCCGCCGCGCCCGAACTGTTGCCTTGCACGATGTAGCGAAAGCCCTGGTCGATCGCCACCTTGAGCACGTTGAGGCTCTCTTGCGGCGAGCCCTTGTTGTCGAACCCGGCCACCAGAAAGCGCACGCCCGCAGGGTTGCCGTCGCCGCTCTTTTGCTCTGCCATGAACTGCCAGCTGCGCAGTCCGTTGCGACCGATGTCGGCCACTGGCCCCGAGAGCGGGTCGATGAAAGCGATGCGCACAGTCTGGCCTGCCAAGGGACCATCGGCCATGGCTGGCAAGGCCCACCAAAGGAGGGCCAGCCCCGCGCACGCGGCCTTGCACCCATGCCACCAGCCCGCAAACCCGCGGACCGATCGGTGCGCATTGAGGGACGGGGAAGCTTGCCTCATGCCACCGGCAGCACGTAGTCCTTGAGCTGCTGACGCAAGTTCATCTTCTGCATCTTGCCGGTGGCTCCCAGCGGAATGGCATCGACGAACACCACGTCGTCCGGGATCTGCCACTTGGCGATCTTTCCTTCATAGAACGCCAGCAGCTCTTCGCGCGTGACTTCCGAGCCCGGCTTCTTCACCACCACCACGATGGGGCGTTCGTCCCACTTGGGGTGCTTCATGCCCACACAGGCGGCCATGGCCACAGCAGGGTGGGCCATGGCGATGTTCTCCACGTCGATGGAGCTGATCCATTCACCGCCGGACTTGATCACGTCCTTGCTGCGGTCGGTGATCTGCATGAAGCCGTCGGCGTCGATGGTGGCCACATCACCGGTGGGGAACCAGCCCTGGCCCTGCGCGTCGTAGCGCAGCGGATCACCACCCTCGCCCTTGAAGTAGCTGGCGATGATCCAGGGGCCACGAACCAGCAGGTCACCATAGCTCTTGCCATCCCATGGCAGCTCTTCACCGGCCTCGTCGACGATCTTCATGTCGACGCCATACACCGCACGACCCTGCTTGAGCAGCACCTTGGTCTGCTCTTCGGGAGACAAGGCC
>JAABRN010000532.1 GCA_011390855.1 Hydrogenophaga sp.
GGGCCGAAGCGCCCCAATGGTCCAGCGTCTGGAACTCCACCGGCGTCACGGCCAGGTAAGGCACGTCCAGCCGGGCCAGGATGTTCTCGGCCGCTTGCGCGTCGTTGTAGGCCGGGCCACCGATCAGCGAGAAGCCGGTGAGCGACACCAGTGCATCGATTGCCGGCTGGCCGTCCCTGAAGAAGAAACCGTCGATGGCGGGCCGGTTGTCGAGCCCGGTGGCGAACGCAGGAATCACCCGCATGCCGCGCGCTTCCATGGCGGTGATGACGCCGTCATAGTGACCGGTGTTGCCCGCCAGCAAGTAAGAGCGCATCACCAGCAAACCCACGGTGCCGCGCTTGCCGGTGACCGCCACCTTGGGCAGGTCGGCCACGGTCGTGCTCATTCTGGCGGGCATGCGAGGGTGGTACACGCCCACCTCCGGGTATTCAAGCGGTGCACCCACCTTGAGCGCGCCGCGCAGCGCACGGCGTGGGCCGTTGGCGTAGCGATCCACCAGGAACTGCACCAGGTTGACCATGTTCTGTTCAGACCCTGCGAGCCAGTACTGCATGGTCAGGAAGTACGCGCGCACGTCCTGGGCGGTGCCCGGGATGAAGCGCAGGATCTTGGGCAGGCGGCGCAGCATCTTCATCTGACGCGCACCAGCCGTGCTCTTGTCTTCGGGCGAAGTGGAGCTGTCGGCGGTGGACTTGCCGCGCAGTTTCTTGAGGAACGCCATCGGGCCGCTGGTGGGGCCGCTCATGTCGAATTTGCCCATGCGCGTGAGCTTGGTCACTTCGGTGGCCGACATCAGGCACACCATGGCGTCGCAGCGGTCGCGCCGCGCCTGCAGCGCGGGCAGCACCGGCAAAAAGTGGTCTTCCATGAACAGCATGCTGCCGATGACGATGTCGCCACGGCCGATGTCATCGATGCAGTCCTTCAGCTTGGCCGGATCGTCGCTCCATTCGGCCGCCGCGTGCACGGTGAGCGAGAGCCCTGGCACCGACTTCGCCAGGCTGCGGTGGGCGCGCTCGGCCGCGCTGGCCAGGTGGCTGTCCATCGTCACCAGCACGACCCGAAGGCCGGGTGACAGGACCTGGCCTTCAGCGGCTGAAATGGGCTTTGGCATCGTAGAGAGTCTCCAGGGTGATCACGGGCAGGCCTTTGTCCCTGGCATACAGTTCGGTGTTGCGACGGGCCTTGCCGCGAACAAAAAATGGAATCTTGCGCAGCTCTTTTTCAGCGTCGGCGCCCCAGGTAGCCTCGGTGGCCACCGTGGCCTTCTCTGTGCCTCCGGCTGCGACGGCGATCACCCGTTCGGCAGCGGTACTGGCGGCCAGCAAGGCTTCTGCACCGATAGGGTCGGCCATTTCGGCGGGCTGGCGTGCGGCTCTTGGGGCACCGTGGCCCAGGTGCGAAGGCGCTGCGTCCTCATGGAATTCAGCGTCGCCCCGGAACATGCCGATCAGGTGCTCTTCCAGCCCCATCATCAGCGGGTGAACCCAGGTGTCGAACAGCACGTTCGCGCCTTCAAAACCCATTTGCGGCGAGTAGCGCGCGGGAAAGTCCTGCACATGCACCGGGGCGGAAATCACCGCGCAGGGCACACCCAGGCGCTTGGCGATGTGACGCTCCATCTGAGAGCCCAGCACCAGCTCGGGCTGCAGTTCGGCGATGCGCGCTTCCACGTCCAGGTAGTCGTCGCTGATGAGTGCATCCACGCCGTAGAGGGCAGCGGCTTCGCGCACCTCGCGGGCGAATTCGCGGCTGTAGGTGCCCAGACCCACCACGGTGAAGCCCATTTCATCTTGCGCAATGCGCGCAGCGGCCACCACATGGGTGGCGTCGCCGAACACGAACACGCGCTTGCCGGTGAGATAGGTGGAATCGACCGACTTCGCATACCAGGGCGCGCGCGCCTCCGCGTTGGCCAGTACCGCCGTGGGGTCCACACCGGCGAGCGCGGCCACTTCAGCAATGAAATCGCGCGTGGCGCCCGAACCGATCGGTACGATCTGCGTGGCGGGCTGAGCAAACGTGCGCTTGAGCCAGCCAGCGGCAATCGATGCGATTTCGGGGTAGAGCACCACGTTGAAATCGGCGTCGCCGAGACGGGCCATGTCGGAAGGTGAAGCACCCAGCGGCGCGGTCACGTTGATGTCGATGCCCAGATCGGCGAGTAGGCCGCTGATCTCGCGCAGGTCGTCGCGGTGGCGAAAACCCAGCGCGGCCGGGCCCAGGATGTTGCAGCGGGCACGCTGGCCGGGCGCGCGAGGCGCGCGGCGTACCGTGGTGTCGGCCAGGTGGCGCACCATCTGGTAGAAGGTCTCGGATGCGCCCCAGTTTTCCTTGCGCTGATAGGAAGGCAGTTCAAGTGCCACCACCGGCACAGGCAGGTCCAGCGCCTTGCACAGGCCACCGGGATCGTCCTGGATCAGCTCGGCGGTGCACGAAGAACCCACCATCATGGCCTTGGGCTGAAAGCGCGCAAAGGCTTCGCGGGCCGCGTTCTTGAACAGCTCCGCGGTGTCACCACCCAGGTCACGCGCCTGAAAGGTGGTGTAGGTCACGGGCGGGCGCTTGGCGTCGCGCTCGATCATGGTGAACAGCAGGTCGGCGTAGGTGTCTCCCTGCGGGGCGTGCAGCACGTAGTGCACGTCCTTCATGGCAGTGGCGATGCGCATCGCGCCCACATGCGGGGGGCCTTCGTAGGTCCAGAGCGTGAGCTGCATCAGATGGCCTCCAGCCGCTCAGGCTCTGGTGGCTTCGATGCCACTGTCTTGACACGCGCACCCACCAGCTTGGCGCGGCGCACCAGCGGCCGCGCGAACAGCTCAGCGAGATCCGCGGCCTGCTCGTAGCCCTGGATGGGCGTGAACACCAGCTCAATCGCCCACTTGGTGGTCAGGCCTTCTGCCTCCAGCGGGTTGGCCAGGCCCAGGCCACACACCACGATGTCGGGCTGCGCAGCGCGGCAGCGGTCCAGCTGGTTTTCCACATGCTGGCCTTCGCTCAGGAAAGTGCCTGCAGGCAACCAGGCCAGTTCTTCGGCCATGTGACTGCGATGGAGGTACGGCGTGCCCACCTCTACCAGGGCCATGCCCAGTTCGCGTGAAAGAAAACGGGCCAGCGGAATTTCCAGCTGCGAATCAGGAAAGAAGAAGATGCGCTTGTCCTGCAATTGCGCGCGCAAGCGGCCCAGTGCGCCACCGGCGCGCTCGCGTCCCGGTGCGGTCGCCGCAGCAAAGCGGTCGGCGCTGACGTTGAAAGCCGTGGCCGCCGCCTGCAGCCAGGCCGTGGTGCCTTCGACACCCAGCGGAAACGGTGCCGGCAGTCGCTGGGCACCCCGTGCTTCCAGCGCCACAGCGGTGTCTGCCAGAAACGGCTGCGCCAGCAAAAAGCGCGTATTCGGGCCCACCGCAGGCAACTGCGTGGCCCGACGCGGGGGGAAAAAGCTCACCGGGCCCAGACCCATCTGCGCAAACAGGCGGGCAAACTGGTCTTCCACCACATCGGCCAGCGCACCCACCACCATCAGTGAAGCCGGTGCATCGGCGTCCGTTGCGGGCAGGCTGGGCACCAGCGAGGCCAAACAGGCGTCTTCACCCTGGGTAAACGTCGTTTCAATGCCGCTGCCGGAGTAATTCAGCACCCGTACGCTCGGGTTGAAGCGCCCGCTCAGCCTCTGCGCGGCGCGCGACAGATCCAGCTTGATCACTTCTGACGGGCACGAACCCACCAGGAACAGCAGTTTGATTTCTGGCCGACGCTCCAGCAAACGTGTGACCACGCGGTCCAGCTCTTCGTTGCAGTCGGCCAGCCCGGCCAGATCCCGCTCGTCGATGATGGCCGTGGCAAATCGCGGCTCGGCAAAGATCATCACGCCGGCCGCGCTCTGGATCAGGTGGGCGCATGTGCGCGAACCCACCACCAGAAAAAACGCATCCTGGATTTTTCGGTGCAGCCAGATGATGCCGGTGAGGCCGCAGAACACCTCGCGCTGGCCACGCTCCTTGAGCACGGGAGCGTCAGAGCACCCGCCTGAAACCGCTTGAATCGGGATGGTCGCTGTCATGCAGCCACCTTGATGGCGGCATCGACCCGCCCGCTTTCAAGCCGCGCCATGCGCAGCTTGTAGATGAACTGGCCGGCGTTGATCACATAGGTGGCGTAGGCCGCCAGTGCCAGCCACATCAGGCCTCTCGCATCCAGCCAGCCGGTGGCCAACGCTGCAAGGTAGGCGGTGTGAAGCGCCAGCACCAGCATGCTGAACACGTCTTCCCAGTAGAAGGCGGGTGCAAACAGGTAGCGGCCAAAGACCACCTTCTCCCAGATGCAGCCGGTGACCATGATGGCGTAGAGGGTGAGCGTCTTGATCACCACCGACACGGTGGCGGCCTGTTCACCCTCGCCAGTGGCCAGAAAACGCAGCACCAGCGCCAGGCTGACCAGGAACACCAGAAACTGCACCGGAGCCAGCACCCCTTGCACCAATGTCCACACCGAAGCATCACGGCGGATGCGCTGCTCAGGGGTGTACAGGGCGCGGCTTTGGGGGGGCCACTGGGAATCGGGGTGCATCTGTTTTGTCTCCGTGAATCGCTCTGGAGACCAATTTAGACGCTATGTTGATTTGTGTCAACTTTTATTGACGTATCTTTTTATTGACATTTACAGTCAACAAAGTAAAGTCGATTTGAAGGTTAGTTCGAAATGTTTTGACGAAGTGTGAAGGCAGATGTACAAACCGTGGGGGCGAGTCACCTGACAGGTGTAAAGACTGCAGGCTCCGCTCCCAGGATGACATTACGCAAAATCTGATGGCGTAAGAAAGTTGCGGCCATGACCGTGACCCATGCGTGAATCGGCACAAGCGCACCAGCGCAAGGAGACAAGCACATGGGCTCGCAATCCAGGCAGCAGGTTCCGCAAGAGAACGACATGCAAGGCCAGCAACAGCAAGACGCATGGCCGGCCAACGAGGGACCGCTCGGCCGCACACCGGACATCGTCGATCTTCTGAGGACCGACTCCGATCCTCCACCCGGCGGCCCGGCCCTGCAGGCGATGCTGCTGGCCAACGCAGTGGAATACGAGATCATCCCTCGTTTGATGCTGGCCCATCGCCTGCCCCTGGAGTGCGAAGCACTGGCCGACATTGAAATCTCGAAGATTTCTGCCGAAGACATTGCCGACTTTGCCGCCATGGCCCTGCGCAGCGACGACGCAGAGGTCCGGGCCAACGTGCTGGTTTTGCGCGACCGGGGTGTACCCATCGAGTCGATCTTCATGGACCTGCTGGCGCCTGTGGCCAGGTACCTGGGAGACATGTGGGAGCGCGATCTGTGCAGCTTCAGCGAAGTCACGCTCGCACTTGGTCGGCTCCAAAAGGTTTTGCGCGACAACAGCGGCGCCTTTGGCCGCCAGAGCGGCACCCATCCGAACTCGGAAGGCCGGCGCATCCTGCTCATGCCCTGCCCGGGCGAGCAGCACACTTTTGGCCTTTCCATGGTGGCCGAGATTTTTCACCGCGCGTCCTGGGACGTGATCACCTGCTTCCTTCCTACCGATACCGCCGCCATGATCGTCAAAAGGGAGTGGTACGACGTGGTAGGGTTCTCCCTGGGCAACGAAGCGGGCGTGACGCGATTGAGGGAAGCCATGGGGCAGGTTCGGGATCAAAGCCAGAACCCCCTCGTCTCTATAATCGCCGGCGGTCCGCTGTTCAGCCTTCAACCGGAGATCGGTGCCTTGGTACCGGCCGACGCCATCATCACAGACGGTCTCAAAGCGCCGGCCATGGCCGAAAAGCTGGTGGCCACCAGCAGTTTGCGCTTATGAGAATCAAGCTCCAGCGTTTCGGAGCCCCTGATTCTTGCGGGCACTTTCAAGAAAGATCCATATGTCGCTGGGAGCAAATGCCACGGTCGTTCGGCCCTTTGAGGCGCCCGGGCAGTTCCTCGCCAATCTCGACCTCGACAGCGCAGCCGACCTGATCACGGCGGCTGCTGACGTGGTCCTCATCGTCGATGAAGACGGTGTGATCCGGGACATGGCGCTCAGCGGCGACGACCTCGAAGGCAGCCTGCTGCTGGACTGGCGAGGCAAGCCCTGGGCCCAGACCGTCACGGTCGAGAGCCAGCCCAAGATCGAAGCCCTGCTGAGGGACCACGGCGGCCTGACCGCAGACGGCGTGCGCTGGCGGCATGTCAACCACACGCTCAGCGACGGGGCCGAACTGCCCTTGTCCTATTCCGTGGTGCCTGTGCGGCGCCAGGGTGAGGTGGGCCGCCCTGCTTTCTGCGCCGCCTTTGGGCGTGACATGCGACCACAGGCAGCGGTACAGCAGCGCCTGGTCCGGGCCCAGCAGACCATGGAGCGCGACTACTGGCGGCTGCGCCAGATCGAAACCCGCTACCGTCTGCTGTTCCAGACCGCGTCACAACCTGTGATCATCCTTCAGGGTTCGGTTGACAAGATTGAAGAAGCCAACCCGGCGGCTCACGACCTTTTCGGCGATACAGCCAAACAATCTGGCTGGACACTGGCGGACAGCCTGGACGCACCCAGCATGCAGGCGCTGCGCGACATGCTGGAGCGCCTGCGTTCCAGTGGCCGCTCGGAGCCCTGCAAGGTGCGCACGACAGTCAACGCAGAAGAACTTGAACTCACCGCTTCGCAATTCCGCCAGGAGAACAAGCAGTTCTACCTGCTGCGCTTCGTCCGCGCGGCCGACATGGCCCAGACCAGCGTCTCCCAGGCCAAGCAGCAGTTGCTTCAGGTGATGGAAAGCGCCCCCGATGCCCTGGTGGTGACCGACCTGGAAGGGCGCATCCTCAGCGCCAACCGCGCTTTCCTGGACCTCGGCCAGCTGGGCAGTGAAGACCAGGCACGCAGCGAGCTGCTCGACAAATGGCTGGGCCGCACCGGCGTGGACTTTCGCGTGCTGCTTTCCAACCTGCGTCAACACGGATCGGTGCGGCTTTTTGCCACACAGATGCGGGGTGAGTACGGATCCACCGCCGAGGTGGAAATCTCGGCAGTCGCGGTGACCAACCCCCAGCCCTGTCTGGGCTTCACGATTCGCGACATGGGCCGCCGCCTGAACGAATCCACCCGGGGCGACAAGGAACTGCCGCGCTCTGCCAGCCAGATGACCGAACTGGTGGGACGCCTGCCACTCAAGGACATTGTTCGCGAGACCACCGACCTGATAGAGCAGCTCTGCATCGAGGCGGCCCTGGAACTCACTGGCGACAACCGGGCTTCGGCGGCCGAAATGCTGGGTCTTTCCCGGCAGAGCCTCTACATCAAGCTGCGCCGGTTCGGCATTCTGGAGAGCACTGGCGAAGACGTGCACTGAACGCGCAACGCCAGCCCGCACCAAAGACCGCCTGCATCGGCGGTCTTTTTTTTGCCTCGCGGCAGCGCGCAGCGTGCCTTGATTCGCACAGGATCACCCCCAACCAAGTGTCACATTCTATTGACACTTGGATGTGT
>JAABRN010000533.1 GCA_011390855.1 Hydrogenophaga sp.
GTCGATAACGGCTTCAGCGTTCATGGTGTGATCTCCAAAAGAGGGGAAGTCAAGGCCAGGGAAACTGCGGAACTGGCTTCGCCAGACCGCAGGTTTCGTCCCCCCACCGGGGGGAAGGCGCGAAGCGACGCAGGGGGACTCACCCGTTCACCGACTTGCATTGAATTTTCTCTCCAGGGTTCGGGCGTACAGGCTCACAGGGAAGCACAGCGCGAAATACATCAGGGCCACGCAGCTGTAGACCAGGAAGGGTGCGAAAGTGGCGTTGGTGATCATGGTGCCGGCCTTGGTGAGCTCGACGAAGCCGATCACCGAAGCGAGCGCCGTGCCCTTGACCACCTGCACCAGAAACCCCACCGTGGGTGCGATGGCGATGCGCGTGGCTTGCGGCAGCACCACGTAGCGCAACTGCTCGCCGAAGCTCAGCGCCAGGCTTTGCGCCGCTTCCCATTGGCCCTTTGGCACAGCAGCCACGCAACCGCGCCAGATCTCCACCAGAAAGGCGCTGGTGTAGAGCGTGAGCGCCACCGCAGCCGCCGTCCACGCAGAGGTGTCAACCCCGAACAGCGCCAGGCCGAAATAGGCCAGGAAAAGCTGCATGAGCAGGGGCGTTCCCTGGAACAACTGCACATAGCCGCCCACCAGGGCTTCAGCGCCTGGCCAGCGCGCGGTGCGAGCCACCAGCAGCGCCATGCCCACAATGCCGCCGCCGATGAAGGCGATCAGCGACAGCGCCACGGTCCAGCGTGCGGCCAGCAGCAGGTTGCGCACGATGTCCCACAAGGAAAAGTCAACCATGGATACGCTCCAACAACTGTTCTTCGGAGGAGAGCTGTCGAGTGCAAAGCTGCCCAATCCAGAGAGGGCGCGGAACGGGCTTTGCCCGGCCGCTGGTCTCGTCTCCCCTGTGGGGGGAAGGCGGGAAGCGACGCAGGGGGGCGCTCACCGCCTTCCTCCAAACAGGTAGCGAGGGCCCAGCCAGTTGAGAAGTCCGCGCACGCCGATGGACAGCAGCAGGTAGATGCCGGTGGCAATGATGAAGGCTTCGAACGCGCGGAAGTTGCGGCTCTGGATCAGGTTGGCGGCGTAGCTGAGCTCTTGCGTGGAAATCTGCCCGCACACGGCCGAGCCGAGCATGACGATGATGATCTGACTGGTCAGTGCCGGCCAAACCTTCTTCAAAGCGGGTGGCAGCACCACATGCAGGAAGGTCTGCACGCGCGAGAGGGCCAGGCTGGCGGCGGCTTCGAACTGCCCCTTCGGTGTGGCTTCAATGCCAGCGCGAATGATCTCGGCCGCATAGGCACCCAGGTTGACCACCATGGCGATCACCGAAGCGGTCTCCGGTGTGAGCTTCACGCCCGCGGCCGGCAGGCCAAAGAACACAAAGAAGAGTTGCACGATAAAGGGTGTGTTGCGGATCAGCTCCACATACGCCCCCACCACCCAGCGCAGCCACACAGGGCCACTGCTGCGCGCCCAGGCGCACAGGGTGCCCACCACCAGGCCGATCACGGCGGAGATGGCGGTCAGGCCCAGCGTCCAGACCACGCCCTTGACCAGCAACGGCCATTGAGCGAGCACGGCCCAGAAATCGAGTTCGATGCCCATGGAATGGCCCGGGTGAATTGACAGCCAGCTGGTCTGTCAAGGTTCAAGGCAGCGTGCCAGCAGGGCGACCCAGCCACTTCTTGGCCATCGCATCGATGTCGCCCGAGGTCTTGGCGGCGGCAATGATCTCGTTCACCTTCAAGCGCAGGGCGTCTTCACCCTTGGCCACGCCGATGAAGTTGGGGCTGTCTTTCAGCAGCACCTTGTATTCGGCGCCCAGTTGCGGGTTGCGCTTGATCATGTTGTCTGCCACCGACACGCCGGTGGCAATCGCCTGGGTCTGGCCAGACACGAAGGCCGAGACGGTGGTGTTGTTGTCTTCGAAGCGCTTGATGTCTGCAGTAGGCGGGGCCACCTTGGTGAGCTCCTGGTCTTCAATCGCGCCGCGCGTGACCGCCACGGTTTTGCCGGCCAGGTCGGCGAAGCTGGTGATGGCCAGCGACTTGGGCGCGAACACGGCCTGGAAGAAGGGCGAGTAGGCAGCGGTGAAGTCGATCACAGCTTCGCGCTCGGCGTTTTTGCCCAGGGTGGAGATCACCAGGTCGGCTTTCTTGGTCTGCAGGTAGGGAATGCGGTTGGCGCTGGTCACCGGCACCAGTTCCACCTTCACGCCCATCTTGCTGCCGATGTAGTTGGCCATGTCCACGTCAAGGCCCTGGGGTTTGAGGTCCACGCCCACGAAGCCGTAGGGCGGGAAGTCGGTGGGCACAGCGATCTTGATCAGCTTGCTTTTCATCACGCCATCCAATGCGGACTGGGCGTGGACGGTGCTCATTGCGCTGAGGGCAGCAAGCGAGACGGTGGTGGCCAGAAACAGGCGTTTGGTGAATGTCATAGCAGGGCTCCAAGGTAGGTTTCAGGGGGTGGTTGGGATGGGTCGGGAGGGTTGTTGCGCCGCGATCGGCTGTTGCCAGGGGTGGCTTCGCGCACAGGTGCCAATGCCTCGCGCAGGTCGGCCAGTGGGTCGTTGGCCGGGGCCAGCCGCAAAGCGGCCTGCACCTGGCCGATGTGGGCTTCCATGAGTTGTTCTGCGGTGGCGGTGTCGCCGCGCTCCAGCGCTTCGACGATGGCCACATGGTCTTCGCACGACTGCACCGCGTCGTGGGTGGACTGGTAAAGCATGGCGATCAGCGTGGTGCGGGCGGTGAAGTCGCGCAGCGTGTCGGCCAGCAGCTGGTTGCCCAGGCATTCGGCCAGGCAGACATGGAAGTCGCCCAGCAGGTAGCTGCGCTGGCCCACGTCGCTGCCCTTGAGTGCAGCCTGCTCCTGTTTCAGGTGCTGGCGCAGGCGCTTGAGGCTGGGTTTGTCGACGGTTTTTGTGCGGCGGATCAGCCCGGTTTCAATGACGCGACGCGCCTCGAAGGCTTCGCGGGCTTCGTCGTGCGAGGGTTGCACCACGTACCAGCCGCGGCGGGAACTCACGGTCACAATGCCACGCGCCGCCAGGCGCACCAGTGCCTCCCTGACCAGCGTGCGGCTGCAGTCAAACAGGATGGACAGACTTTGTTCGCCCAGACGGGTGCCGGGCGCCAGGCGCTGGGCCAGCACGGCTTCAATGATGCGTTGGGCGATGTCGACGGAGCTGACCATGAAGGGATCTCTTGCGAGATCCGTGCCATGTCCATATCACCCTTGTATACAACCAATGCGCATCAATTTTGTGCACTTCGGGCGGGCGCGCGATGCCGGACGCACCAGCGGGTGGCGGCGGTTCGGGTCTGGTGTGCCGGTTTGGTGCCCCGCTGGGCGGGTGAGCGGTTGATCAGCGCCGGGAGGCCAGGCTGACCACGTCGTCTGCGTACCCCTTGAGCGCATTGACGGCATTGGCGCGCTGTTCGGGTGTGGTGCTGTTGTGCAGGGTGGCAAACTGCGTGCAGCCGTGTTGCACCAGCCGGGCGCTGTAGTCCGGGTAGCCGGGGGTGGGGGAGCGGCTGATGCGAGCCACATGCTCTCGCACCGCCTGTTCAGCGATGGCCGGGTTCGCTTGCAGGTCACGCACGGTTTTCAGCAGGTCGGCCTGGCGGCGCTGGCGTTCGGTATGGGTGCGTTCGGGGTCCCAGGGTGAGCGGCTCAATTGTTCGCGCAACAACTCGCGCTGTGCGTTCGTCAAGGGGCCATAAAAGCGCTCACTGCGTTCGACGGCTTTCTCCAGTCGTTCGTCGAGCTCTTTTTTGCGGGTGGGTTGAAGGTGGTCTTTGGCGAACGCTTCGTTGCTCTTGGCCTGCCGCCGTTCCAGGTTTTCCAGTTGCGAAGCGTCCAGCTGCAGTGCCACCCTGGCCATGGGTGCAACCATGCGCTCGGCAGCAGCGTCGATGCGTTGGCGGATCGCCGTGAACTCGGTACACGCTTCGGCTGGCGTGATGTCGCGCAACGCCATGTCCTGCCAGCTCTGCAAGCGACGCGAATATTCCGGTAGTTCGCTGCTGCGATGCCACTGGAAAAATTCGTCGATTTTGCTGCGCACCTCCGGTGTCTGGTCGCTGGTGAAGTCGATGTGGCCGTCCAGCCACCAATAGGTGAGGTTGGGGGCCTGGTTGTAGGCCAGCCGGGCAGAGCTGCACGCGGCCAGGCCCATTGCGAGCAGCATGGCCACACCGCAAGCCGTAAACCTGCGGGAGATAATCGATGGCTTGAAAGCGCTGGCAAGAACGCCGCGCATTTTTTCCCCGAAAGAGGTGCTCATGTCGTTCCCTGTGGATGTGGTGGTGATGGCGGCCGGCAAAGGCACGCGCATGAAGAGTCAGCGACCCAAAGTGTTGCACCGTTTGGGGGGGCGCGCACTGGCTCAGCACGTGATCGACCGCGCCGTGCGGTTATCGGCGCGTTCGGTGGTGGTGATCACTGGCCACGGGGCCGAGCAGGTGGAGCAGGGCTTGCATGCAACCGAAGGCGCTGCCCTGCGGTTTGTGCGGCAGGAGCCCCAGCTGGGCACGGGCCATGCGGTGCAGCAGGCGGTGCCACTCCTGGCAGATGATGGCCTGGTGCTGATCCTGAACGGCGACGTGCCCCTGATCGGGCAGGACACGCTGGAGGCGCTGCTGCAGGCCTGCGCGGGCAAGCACCTCACCCTGTTGAGCGTGGACACCGGTGCAGACGCCACCGGCTATGGCCGCATCGTTCGCGGGCCCGATGGTTCGGTGCGAGCGATCGTTGAGCACAAGGATGCGGACCCGGCGCAGCGCCTCATCACCGAGTGGTACAGCGGTGTCATGGCAGTGCCGGCCAACCTGCTCAAGCTTTTGCTCGCAGAACTTGGCAATGACAACAGCCAGGGCGAGTACTACCTGACCGATGTGGTCAAGCACGCCGTGGCGCGGGGCCTGCCGGTACAGGCCATCACCACGGCTGATGCGGTGCAGGTGGCGGGCGTGAACAGCCCGGTGCAACTGGCCGAACTGGAGCGCGCCTACCAGCGCCGGCTGGCCGAGGCTCTGATGGAGCAGGGCGTGCGCCTCGCCGACCCGGCGCGGCTCGACGTGCGGGGCGAACTGATGTGTGCTCCCGACGTGGAGATTGATGTGAATTGCGTGTTCGAGGGGCGCGTGAAGCTCGGCGAAGGTGTGCGCATCGGCGCCAACTGCGTGATCGCCAACGCGGCGATCGACTCGGGTGCGGTCATTCACCCATTCACCCACATCGATGGTGAAAAACTGGGTGTGTCGGTGGGACGCGGTGCGCTGGTCGGCCCGTTCGCCCGGTTGCGGCCCGGCGCGCAACTGGGTGCCGAGGTGCACATTGGCAACTTTGTAGAGGTGAAAAACTCGACCCTGGCCGATGGCGCCAAAGCCAACCACCTGGCCTACCTGGGCGACGCCACGGTGGGCGAGCGAGTGAACTACGGCGCTGGCAGCATCACCGCCAACTACGACGGCGTCAACAAACACCGCACCGTCATTGAGGCCGATGTGCACGTGGGCAGCAACTGTGTGCTGGTGGCGCCAGTGACGATTGGCGCGGGTGGCACGGTGGGGGCGGGGTCCATCGTGACCAAAGACACGGCCGCCGGCAGCCTCACCGTGGCACGGGGCAAGCAGGTGAGTCTGCCCAGTTGGCAGCGGCCTGCGAAACGCAAGTGAAGAAAAGCCAGGGTCGCGGGCGACGGGCCAGATCAGCCGATGTGCGACGACCCCGTCTTGCTCTTCCCCTTGTCCTTGTAGTCGGGGGCGTTGCCTGCTGACCGGCCGGTACCGCTGCCGCTGAGCCCACCGCTGACGCTATTGAGTCCGCCACTGAGGCTGTTGCGCCCATCGCGGTCCAGGTCCATCAGACCGCTGAGGCCCATGACCTCTGAATCCCGGAAACCCGTGGCAGGGTAGACCTGATCGAATTCGGACAACTGAGATTCCAGTTGCTGTCGCCGGCTTTCGCTTGAATCGCCTTTTTCTTTGGGCAAAGGCTGTGGCAAGGCGGCCAGATTGAGCTGCTTGCGGAATTCTGAGGGTGATGGCATGCGGTGCAAGCCGTTCTTCAGGAACACGAACCGCACCCCTGCGGTCTTCAGGATGCGGTTCTTGATTTTCACCTGATGGGCCTTGGCCTTGGCATTGCTCAGGTGGTATTGCTCAATGTCAAACGCAAAAGTGGGGCGGCCATCTGCACCACAGACCACGAAGTCGACCCGCTGTCTGCTCAGGCGTTCTTCGGCCTTGGTTCGGTCAGACGCACGGCGAATGGAAAGCATGTCCTTGAGCAGCATGTTGGGCAGCACCACCTGGCCAGGGAAGGTGTCGTGCAGGTAGTCGAGCATGTGGACCTGCTCGGTGGTGAGAATGCGTTCAGGCGTGTAGCGGTCGTCGCGGCCAGACGATTTGATCTGACTTCGGCGCCAGAACCACACCCCAGCGCCAACCAGCACCAAAGCAACAACGAACCCGATCCATAACGGCAACATGCAAACTCCTGTGGCGAGCCAATTCAGTGTTGGCGGATTTTAGGAGGGTGTTACACAAGCGGCTCCGAGTCAACACTTTGTTACGCCGTCTTGGCCTGTAAACGTGTGGTTTGAGGCGAATTGCAAGGCTTTAGTGAGCAGATGGCAGGGAAAACACTCATGAAGTGCGCGCCAGGGGCAGTGGCAGCCGGGGATCGAACTTGGCCCTCTTGACGCTGAAAAAGGCCTTGACGTTGCGCACATTGGCTTCGCCCGTGAACAGGCGCTGCGCCAGGGCCAGGTAGGCCGGCATGTCGACCGTGTGCACCACCAGCACGAAGTCTGGACCCGGGCTCACACGGTAGCACTGCTGCACGGCGGCGTCTGCCACCACCCGGCTTTCAAAATGGTCGAGGTGTTCACTGCCCTGTCGTTCCAGCGTGATCTCCACCAGGGCCGTCAGGCCGTGGCCCGTGTGAACGGCCAGCCGGTCTGGGCTGAGCAGGGCCACTTCGCGTTCGATCAGTCCGGTTTCGCGCAGCCGCTTGATGCGCCGCAGGCTGGTTGGGGGCGACAGATGGGCAAGTTCGGCCAGTGTCTGGTTGCTGCGGGCTGCGTCCGTTTGCAGCAGGTCCAGCAGTCGCATGTCGGTCTCATCGATGTCGAATAATTTCATTGTATTCAACTAAAAGAAATAAAAAGTGGTTTATCGGTTTGTATGAAATTATCTTTCACAATGAATCGAAATGACTCGCCATATTTCTCCTTCCCATCGCTAGCATCCTGACCATTCAAGTTCAAGGAGTGCAATATGTGCGGCATCGTGGCAGGGGTTTCAGGGCGCGACATCGTGCCTGTGCTGGTTCAGGGGTTGCAGCGGCTGGAATACCGGGGCTATGACTCCTGCGGCGTGGCGGTGCACGCTGGTGGCCTCAAGCGTGCGCGCAGCACGGCCCGGGTGGCCGAGCTGATGCAGCAGGTGCAGGCCGAAACAATTG
>JAABRN010000534.1 GCA_011390855.1 Hydrogenophaga sp.
TGCACACAGGGTGCAGACCCAGAGTGGGTGTAGACAGCCACGTTGTTGTGCAGCTTGTCCATGAACTCCCAACCAGCCTGCTCGCCCATGAGCTGCAGCCAGGCGTAGACTGCCTGGTAGCCGGTACCCGAAGACGCGGGGTTAGGCATGACGATCGCGTCTTTGTAGACCGGGTTGGTCAGATCGGCCCACGACGTGGGCTTCGGCATATTGCGCTTGGCGCCCTCGACGGTGTTGTAGCAAGTCACGGCGAGCCAGGCATTCATTCCGGTCCATGTAGCGGGACTCTTGTCGCTACGGAACTTGGGCTTGACCTGCTCGTAGCCTTTCGGGCTGTAGGGGTGAAGTAGCCCCATGGAGTCAAACAGGGCCACACTGGAAGCACCCAGACCCCACACAACATCAGCGCGCGGATTGTCTTTCTCCGCAAGTACGCGGGCAGTCATGATGCCGGTAGAGTCGCGCACCCAGGCAATCTCGATATCCGGGTTGGCCGCCTCAAAAGCTTGTTTGTAAGGGCCTAGCTGGTCGTTTTCGAGGGCCGTGTACACCGTCAAGCGGGTTTTTTGCGCGAAAGCTGGCAGGGTAAGCACGGCGGTGAGTGCACCCACCAATGCGGTTTTGAAGAGACTTTTGAGCTTCATAGGTACTCCGACTTGAAGGCATGAACAGAACTGGGTGCCAGGCAAGTCCCAACCACTGTGGGCCTGACTTGCCAGCACGAGACAATGGTGGGCGGCTTGTGTGACAAAGTGTTGACAGTTGACAGAAGTCCAGGCGACATAGAATTTGCCTAGAGACCAACACCATGAACACCACCGCTTCACTTCCACCGATCAACGCGCTCACACTGGTCCAGTCGGCTTCCTTGAGTCACCTGGTCGCCGACTCCATCGAGGAAATGATCCTGGGCGGCACGCTCAGGCCAGGAGTCCGGTTGAATGAAGTCACCCTTGCCCAGCAATTCGGTATCTCCAGGGGCCCGCTCCGGGAGGCACTGAGCATGTTGGAGGGATCTGGGCTGATCACACAGGAGAAAAATCGCAGCGCCCATGTACGACAGATTTCGCTGGCAGAAGCTGCAGACATCTACGACGTTCGCGCAGGTCTAGACGCTGCTGCGGGGCGGCTTCTGGCACAACGGATCAGTGACGAACAGCTGCAAACGCTGCGCGTTATGACCAGCGCCATGCACAAAGTGCAGCCAGACGATGTTGATCGTTTTCACGAACTCAACCTACGCTTCCACGACACCATCGTCGCCATGACGGGAAATGCGGTTCTCATCGACCAGTACCGCAAGCTCTGCAAGCTGTTGGTACTTTTCAGGCGACGCAACCTGATGGCTCCCATGGCAATCCCCATGTTCGCGGAAGAGCACGCCACCATCGTTGACTTCATCGCCGAGCGGGACGGAATGGGCGCAGCAGAGGCGCTATTCGCTCACGCACAAGGTGGCAAGATGCGGATGATGAAAGATGGCGAGATGTGAGCGCGGAAGTGTAGTGAGCCTGGAGCGGGCGCAGAATACGCGACCCCAGGGTTGAACCGTCTGTGTGCGGGGCGCCTGGCTGCCGCAAAAAGATGGCGGCAGCCTGAGCTGCTCGGTGGGCGGGAACTGCAATGCATAACGATGATGATGATGGAACCGAGGCCATGGGTCATTCACCCATTCGGCAGATATTGGGGGCGTTGGGCTGCTCGATCCTGACGGCAGCGGCCGCGGCAGAGGGCCCGGCGTACGACTGCGCCAAAGCCAGCGGCACCGTGGAGAGTCTGATCTGCAGCGATGCGGAGTTGGCCGCATTGGACCGTGAGATGGCCAGCGTGTATGCGGCGGCGCTGCGCAAAGCTGGGAACGAACATCCGCCAGTACTCAAGGCCCAGCAGCGTGGCTGGATCAAGGGACGCAACGACTGCTGGAAGAGCAACGACCTTCGACAATGTGTGGTCGATCTCTACAAGCTGCGGCGCGTGGAATTGCAAGCGCAATACCGGCTGGTGCCTGTCGCTGCCAGTGCCCGGTACATCTGCGACGGCGACCCACGCAACGAGGTGACCGTGAATTTCTTCCAGACCGACCCGCCCAGCCTCATAGCTGAACGAGGCGATAGCGTCTCCCTGATGCTGCAGCAAGCCGCCGCCCAGGGTGCCCACTACCAGGGACGCAATGAATCGTTCAGGGCGTATGGGGGCACAGTCACCGTGGTGTGGGGTTACGGTGCGCCTGAAATGCGCTGCCAGAAGCAGCTATAACGGGGTCTCAACGGCTTGCAAGATCCGCCCCGTGACGCTCTTCGCAACCCAGTGGTGGGGCTCAGTCGATAGCTCAGTCGAAAGAAAGAGTCTCAGGCTTCACAGTGGGTAGGCCTGCTGCCAACCACCCCTCGTAGCCGCCGGCTACCACCTGCACATTCAGGTAGCCCATCTCCTGCAGGGCGCACGCAGCCAGTGCCGCGCGGCCTCCGGTCAGGCAATACAGGACCAGCTTGACATCCCTGCGATCGAGTTCGGGGGTCTTGTTCATTCTGAACTCCCGAACACCCCGGGGAATGTGGATGGCACCAGCCAAGTGCCCGGCGGCGTACTCGTCGGGCTCCCGAACGTCGATCAACGCATCGGCGTGACGGATCTGCTCGAGGGCCTGTTCAGGACCGAGTTCCCGGCACTTTTGTCTGGCGGCCATCACCAGGTCGTGGGCAGTTTTCATGGGGGGTCTTGGTGGTTGCTGGTTCTTGGCGGCGGGAGAAGTCAGGCTGTTCCGTCTTCGCCTACCAGCAGCGTCTGCTCGGACAGGTATTGATGCGGGGGGACCAGCAAGTTGCTGGGGGCAGGCTTGTTGGCAAACACCCGCCCGGCAAAGTCGAACGTCGACCCATGGCATGGGCAGAAAAATCCACCCTTCCAGTCGGACCCGACACTGGGATTGGGGCTGCCCTGCTCCAGCTTCACTGGAGAGCAGCCCAGGTGTGTGCAGATACCCACAGCCACCAGCACGTCCGGTCTGATGGATCGGTGGCCGTTCGTGGCGTAAGGCGGTTGCTGCGCGGCGCGCGACTGGGGGTCTGCGAGTCCATCTGTCGCCTCCAGCTGCGCCAGCATTTCGGGAGTGCGACGCATGACCCAGACCGGCTGGCCACGCCACTCCACCACCTTGATCTCGCCAGGCTGGATACTGCCGATGTCTACCTCAACGCTGGCACCCTGGGCCTTGGCGCGTTCGCTCGGAGTGAAGCTGGCGACCAGCGGAACCGCCACCCCAGCGGTGGCAGCGCACCCCATGGCGGTGGCGGCCACCAACCAAGCGCGGCGCTCGGAATCAGGGCTTGGGGCTGGTGCGCAGCCTGCTGCGATATCCAGTGTGGGAACGGGTACTGTCATGGGGTTCTCCAGGAAGAATGGCGCGTTGCAAACGCCGAGAGATTCACAGGGACTTTGTCGAGAAGTACCAGTCCTTCATGGCGTAACCCTCGCCCTTGCGTGCCTCGATAGCTGCAGGCGTCTTGGGCGGCGGCACAATCACATCGCACCCTGGCGTCCAGCCTTCGGGCGTGGCAATCTTGTTGGCGTCGCTGGTCTGCATGGCCTGCAGCAGGCGCACGAACTCATCGATGCTGCGGCCGTTGCTCATGGGGTAGTACACCATGGCGCGCAGCTTGCCTTCGGGGTCGATGAAGAAGGTGGCGCGCACGGCCTGTGTGTCGGCAGCACCGGGGTGGATCATGCCGTAGGCCTGTGCCACTTCCATCTTGATGTCATCAATGATGGGGAAAGGAATCTCCACGCCGAAGCTGTGCTTGATGCTCTGCATCCAGGCCAGGTGCGAATAGATGCTGTCGATGGACAGACCCAGCAATTCGCAGTTCATGGACTTGAACTGGTCGGCAGCTTTGGCAAAGCCAATGAACTCGGTGGTGCACACCGGGGTGAAGTCGGCCGGGTGGGAGAACAGGATCAGCCACTTGCCTTTGTAGTCGGCCAGGCTGCGCTCCCCGTGGGTGGTGTTGGCCTTGAAGGCGGGTGCGGGCTCGTTGATGCGGGGCAGTCCGAGGGTGTTTTCCATGACGATCTCCATGAGTTTGAAACAGGGGTTGATGAACCGGTCTGACAGCCTGAAAGGCGCAGCGCGATGGAGGCAGTGTCATGCCCACCAGCAGCGCAACGACTGACAAATATCAATGCCCCATTTGGCTTTCGCTATATCGTCGATAGCCTGAATGCAAAGGACTTCTTCCATGGGGCAAACCCTCAACTGGCTGCAGAAGAACCTGGCCTGGAGCATCCCCGGCGCCATGCTGCTGGGGTTGGTTTTCGGTCTGGGTACGCAGGCCGACTTCTTGCGTCTGGCCATACTCCCGCTCACCTTCCTCATGGTCTACCCCATGATGGTGACCATCCGCGTGGCGGATGTCATGAAACCGGGCGGCCATCGGTTGCAAGGCACGGCGCTGGGCATCAACTTCGTGCTGCTGCCAGCGATGGGTTTTGGCCTGGGGGCGCTGTTCTTCCCCGATCAGCCCATGGCGCGGCTGGCCTTGCTGCTCACAGCCCTGCTGCCCACGTCGGGTATGACCATTTCCTGGACTGGGTTTGCCAAGGGCAACGTACCGGCCGCCGTGAAAATGACGGTCATCGGCCTTCTGGCGGGGTCTCTGCTGGCTCCGCTCTATCTGAGGGCACTGCTGGGCGCGGTGGTGGCCATACCTGTGCAGCAGGTATTCCTGCAAATTGCGCTCATCGTTTTTCTGCCGCTGGCGCTGGGCAGCCTCACGCGGTACGTGCTGGTGGCGCGCCATGGCGAGGCGCACTTCAACCAACAACTCAAGCCGCGCTTCCCGCCCTTCTCCACCTTGGGGGTGCTGGGTATCGTCTTCGTGTCCATGGCGCTCAAAGCCCCGGACATCGTGACGCAGCCTGCCCTGTTGCCCACCATGCTCGTACCGCTGGCGCTCATGTACGTCATCAACTTTGCGCTCAGCACCTGGATAGGCAGAACCTGGTTTTCCAGGGCCGATGCCATTGCGCTGGTCTATGGCACCGTCATGCGCAACCTGTCCATTGCGCTGGCCATTGCCATGGGGGTGTTTGGTGCACAGGGCGCCGATGCAGCCCTGCTCATTGCCCTGGCCTATGTGGTGCAAGTCCAGGCAGCGGCCTGGTATGTCAAGTTGACCAACCGCCTGTTCGGGCCCGCCAGCGACTGAGCACGCCCGGCTTCAGTCAACTGTCGGCCTGCAACAGGGAGGCGTTCAGCACCCGGTACAGCCGCCCGGTGCGGTCCATGGGCGCAATGGCGCCGGCGCGGGCCAGTGCACTGATTTCGCGGCTCACCGTTTCCAGCTTCAAGTCCATCATCGCGCCCATGTCCTCGCGCGAGAAGAGCGTTGCCAGCGCCGGGTCCTCCTCGTGCCGCATCTTCAGGATGAACTGGCCTACACGCTGCCTCGCAGTCCCGAAATTGATGTCGGACAGCCAGTCGTCGGCTTCCTTGAGGGTTTGCTGCCACTTCTGCAGCAACCGCATGTGCAGCCGTGGCGAGTTCTGGCTCAGGTGGTGAATGACCGCCAACGGAATGCGGCAAACGCTGATATCGGTCAGGGCCACCGCCGCGGAGTCGTAACGGCCAGTGGCCAATGCCTCCAGACCCGCCACATCGCCTGGTCGCAGCAAACGCAAGATGCGCTGGCGCCCGTCGGGGGTGTGACGTACCAGCTTGAGCCTGCCTTTGCGCAAGGTGAAGATGCCCGGGGAAGTGGCGCCCTCTCCGTAGAGCTCCGTGCCATGCGGCATCTCCAGGTCATCGATGGGGGCGTGGATCATGCCGAAATCCTGCTCGTTGAGGTCGGCAAACAGCACCATATCCCGGATACCGCAGTTCTTGCAGTCGGCTGTTCCTTTCCACGCGGATTCGGTCTTGATGGGAATCATGGAGGCTGTTCTCGGTTAATTTTTCAGCGCTTGAGAAATGTCATGGCTAGCGAGATTGTGCTGGGTAGACTGGCCCTGCAATGCCCCAAGGGGTATAGGGCCATCCATCACTCACCATCACACACTTGCCTTTCAGGACACCTTCCACATGCGCAAACACACCACTTTCCACGTAGCCACACTGGCCGCCCTTCTCGCACTGGGCCTTGCTGGCGCAGCCCAGGCACAGACTCCTCAGGAGCTGTTCGTCAACATCCAGACTGGCGAGACCATGGCCCAGGGCGCGGCCCTGGTGCTGGCAGGCCAGGCCTTGGCGCAAAAAGCACCGGTACGCGTGCTGCTGTGCGACAAGGCAGGCGACATCGCTGTAGCCAACCAGACGCTTCCCACCCTCAAGCCACGCAACGTCACCACGCAGCAAATGCTGCAAGGCTTGATCCAGGGCGGCGCCAAGGTAGAGGTGTGTGCTTTGTACCTGCCCAACACAGGCCGTTCAGCCACCGACCTCATCACCGGCGTGACCGCCGCAGCACCCGCAGATGTGGCCTCCCACCTGCTCAAGCCCTCGGTAAAGACGCTGGGATTCTGAGTGGAACGCCACCAGTGAAGGCCTTGCCAATGGTCATCCGCTGGAAGTATAAGTAACTACTTAAATTTGCACGCGGGCTGGGTTCTCCCATCCCTGTGCCATGGAGGGGGAAACCCATGGAACTCGATCCCGTCTTTCTGTCCCGGCTGCAATTTGCCTTCGTGGTGTCGTTTCACGCCATCTTCCCGGTGTTCACCATCGGGCTGGCCAGCTACATTGCCGTGCTGGAAACCATTTCACTGAAAACCGGCAATCCCCACTGGGAGCGCCTTGCCGCCTTCTGGATCAAGGTGTTCGCCGTGGTCTTTGGCATGGGCGTGGTGTCGGGACTGGTCATGGCGTTCCAGTTCGGTACCAACTGGAGCAATTTCTCCTACGCCGCCTCCAACTTCCTCGGGCCCATCCTGGCCTACGAGGTGGTGACGGCATTCTTCCTGGAAGCGGCCTTCCTGGGTGTGCTGCTGTTCGGGCGGGGCAAGGTGCCGCCCGGGCTGCACCTGCTGGCGGCCTACATGGTGGCCATTGGCACGTTCATCTCCTCGTTCTGGATTCTGTCTGCCAACTCCTGGATGCAGACCCCCGCCGGATTCGAATTGCGCGATGGCATGGTGCATGTGACCAGTTGGTTCGAGGCGATCTTCAACCCGTCCTTCCCCTACCGCTTCGCTCACATGGCGCTGGCCTCTTTCCTCACGGGTGGCTTTGTGGTGGCTGGCGTATCGGCGCTGTACCTGTTGCGCGGTCACGCGGTGGAGTCGGCGCAGCGCGCACTGAAGATGACGCTGGTGCTGCTGGCGGTCATCTCGCCGCTGCAAATGTTTGTGGGCGACCTGCACGGCCTCAACACGCTGGAGCACCAGCCCGCCAAGGTGGCGGCCATGGAAGGCCATTGGGAAACCGGCAGTGAAG
>JAABRN010000535.1 GCA_011390855.1 Hydrogenophaga sp.
CCGAGGTAGGCGCAGCATACCTCGGGATCATCGAATGCTGCGAGCAAGTTTTCCAGCGCGTTAGGCGCTGCAAGTATTGCGTCCTGTGTCATGCAGACGAGTACGTCGACCTCGCCGACAAAGTGGCGTAGACCTATATCGCGTGTACCACCATGATTGAAAGCGGATCGCTCAATGGTTTCAGTGGAGAACCCGGCTTTGCGAGATTGTTCTACGGTCGTATCGGTTGACTGGGAATCCAGGATCATCACGGCTGCGGGCTGTATAGACTGGACCTGCAGCGCGGCTATCCATTCGGCCCACGCGCTGCCCGCGTTGAGCGTGGGTACGATGAGACCATAGCGCATACCCAAGTATAAAAAAACCAGGTTGCTAGCCGATGCGTTTGCTTCGAATTCAAGGGCGGTATTTGCCGCTGCGATTGATGCAGCCATGGAGCAGGCCCACCGTCATCATTTTCCAGTGGGCAAAGCGCGGCTTCGCAAAAATTGTATAAAAGCCATACCGTAGAATGAGGCGGGAGCCGTCGACGATCTTCCAGTTGAATGGCAGCAGATCTGAACGGTAGAGCAGTATGGCATTGCGGAAGTGATAGTAGTGCCTGAGCGCACTGTGAACAGGAATTTTCCGACCGAAGAACTTGATGGGGTTGTCACCCAGGCTGTGCTCCATCTTGGCGGCGCACACGCCATAGCTCTGATAGCCGTAGTGGCGTGCGCGCAGACCCCATTCAATATCCACATAGTCGATAAATAGATCTTCCCTCATGTTGCCAACGACTGCGAGGGTCGAGAGGGGAATGAGGCTGCCGGACGAGATTAGGTAGTCCACCGGTACGGTGTCGTTTTCTCTTATGCACGAATGTCGGAACAGACGCAGCCCTTTGACTTGCATGAATGGCGGTGGGTTGTCGCGTCGACTGTCAACGTATCGCGGCCCGACGGCGGCGAGGCGGTCAACTTGTTCCGCCTGATGCCACAGCGCGGCGACCATTCCAGGTGCTGGGATGCTGTCCTGATCCATCAGGAGCACGTACCGAGCATCCTGAGAACGTGCCCAGTCGATCCCGACATTGTGGGCATGGGCTATACCGTGGTTGCTGCCCAGTTCGATGACGTGGTGTGCGCCAGGTGTCTGATCTGCATTCCAATGGCCTACGTTTTCTTCAGACCCATTGTCCACCACCAGCACGCAGGTGCCTTGGTCGCGGAGCGCGGCGACCAGTTGCCTGAGTACGGTTAGGTCGGGCTGATAGGTGATGATGACCGAAACAATCGAGTGCATCGAATCACCCGCTGGGCCAAGTTGAATGGGGGAATCTGTCAGCGAAAACGAATTCACAAAGAGCCTTTTTATTCCTGCACTTCTAACATCGTGCGCCGTAGAGCAAGGGGTGCTCGTTATCTGGCGGCGTCTGTCCGAAGGTCACGCAGCCTTTTGTTCAAGGATCGGCGCTTGATCCGTGGCAGCAGCGGCGTTCACGGATTCGATCACTGAAATCAGCTGCTTGCAGGGATCCTCCCAGGACCAGACCCTAGGTTCGCGCGCGGGCTGACTAGAGGCGGTGTGAAGCATCCAGTCCGCTGCATGGCCCACGTCCGTGGTGACATCGACATCGAAAGCTCGGTGGGCCGGTATGTCGGATGCAATCGTCGGCAAGCCCATGGCCAATGCTTGACCAATACCAAGGTTGTAGCCTTCCCATTGCGAAAAATTGGCATAGGCATCCGCCGCACAATACAGGTCGACCATCTCTTCGTCAGTGACGTTGGGTGCAACGGTCAACCCTCGGGTTGTCATGGCTTCCACGTCTGCCGCGGTGCCTTTGCCACACAGCACAAACACCGTCCTGACCGAGTCCACTGTGTTCCTGCGGTTTACCTCGTCCCGCACGTCTGCATATATGTCGACGCCCTTGTAGTGGCGCTCACCGATGTTGAAGCGGCAAACGTTGAGAACGACGAACTTGCCCTGCCACCCGTGTCGGATGCGTGCAGACTCTCGCCGGGCCAGAGAGTCTTCCGTCCACTGACCGAGGTGCGCATTACCCAGCGGAATCACGCCATCGACCGGCGTCCGGCTTTCAGCGGCGATTGCGTCGGAAATGGCATAGACCGCTGTCGCCATGGTCAGCGCCTGGTCTTTTTCGGCCAGGATGGCACGGCGCCCAGCGGCGTCTGGAAACCATTCGGGTGGCGGCTCTCCATAGTCGTAGGCGATGACAGGCGGATAGGTCCCGGTCCAGCGCGCAACGCCGAAGAAGGGTGGCGTGTGCGCGATGATCAGATCCACCGAATGAACCGCTGCCAGCGTCGCAGCCGACGCCGCGTCGTGCACCTCCACCCGCTCGCAGCCCGGATAAGGGAAATCACTCGGCGTGCTTGGGCCGGCCACCAGAACCGCATAGCCTCGACGTACGAGTGCCTCTGCCTGCAGGGCCACGACGACCGCGACCCCATGGCCAACTGCGTGTGTGACGGAAAGCATCATCACCCTGAACGGGCGCGATGCAGGGGCGTCCCAAGCGGCCCTCCTCCTCGGTGCAAGAGCGAGGTCGTAGGGGCGCCATAACGACAAATTGGGAGAGTAGAACGGGTCTGCCCGCATCAGATCCGGATACAGCGCCCAGGCCTTGCGCGCCTCTGCCTGCTGCAGCGCGAGTTTTTCTGGCGTGTCGTCATAACCCCTGGATTTGCTCTCGAAGTGAATAAACAGCGGGTCTGCCACGTACACATTGCGCTTGCCCAAATTGTGGAGCGCAAAACAGAAAGCTACGTCGTTGAATGCTATGCGGAAGTTCTCGTCGAAGCCGCCGACGGCCTCAAAGTTCTGTCGTGCCACGGCCAGGCAGGCCCCCGTGACGGCGCTCACCTCATGTGTGGTAGTTGCAAGGTTGCGGTAGCCTCCTGCGTCCGGCTGCAGGAACAGATGGGCATGCCCCGCCACGCCCTGGATGCCCGCGATAACTCCGCCGTGCTGGACCGTACGATCTTCGAACAGCAGCTTGCAGCCGACGGCACCGGTTTGCTCTCTAAGGGCGTGGACCGCGAGCTTTTTCAGCCATGCCGGATCGGCCACTTCGGTGTCATTGTTCAGGAAGACCAGCAACTCGCCGCGGGAATCTCTGGCTGCCAAGTTGTTCAGGCGTGACCAGTTGAACTGGCGGTCGTCGCGGATCACCCGAATCTGGCCGTTTCCCTCAGCCTTAGCCAGCATCTTCAAGGTCTTGACATCGGTGGAGCCGTTGTCGACCACGATGATGTCCAGTCGGTCGACGGGCCAACTGGTCTGGCGCAAGCTCTCCAGGCAGGCGCCCAGCAGGTCCCAGCGGTCGCGGGTCGGGATCACGATGCTGACCACGGGAAGTTCGCCCGGCAGTTCCAGCGTCAGTGCCGTCGGCGGGGCTGGGGGGAGCGCATCGTGAAACAGTACGTGCGGGATGTGGATGACACGGAATGCTCCGGCTTCCTGGGCATAGCGACGGCCAAAGTCCGACATATCCGAGGCCTTGGTGCAGAGCTGGGTCCACACACTGTCCTGATCGCTTTCGCGTACTGCCAGCATCCGCCCGAGCAGCATGCCCTGACGGGACAGCAGGGGCGAAAACTCAGGCTTGAACCACGGATCCGCCGGGGTCGATCCTTCGATGAGGCGATCCTCGTCCGCGTATGCCAGCAGAGATGAGGGAGCGTTGCGCAAGGCATCTGCAAAGAGGCGCAATGCATGCGGGCGTGGCAGCGCCCCGCCTTCGATCAGGACCAGGATATCGGTTGCTGGAGGTGCCGCGGTGCGCTCGAACGATAGCCGCGGGTCGCTCTTGGTCGCATGCCTGACGTCGTGAACCACCTGGCCAGCATCGACGCCCTGCGCAAATAGGAAAACGGCAGTCCATGGCTGGCCGATGCTCGCCTGCAGGCGCCGGGCTAACTCAGGGGCCTGGTGGGCCGACGACGCATCGAAAGTCGCCAGGATGCCCACGGGCTTTAGTGCGTCCCCTGAGCGGGCCAGTCGCTCCAGCGCCCCCGGGGATGGCGTGTCAAAGCGGGCGGACCATGCTGGATAAGACGCGACCACCGTTTCCCTCAGCGCCGCAGCCTCATCGTTCGGCCTTTGTTGCAGCCGATGGTAGAGCCGGCGCAGTGACTGGGTCATTCCCAGCCGGGTAGCGGTTGCCTGCAATCGGTTCTGAAGGGCTGGACGTGCCTTGACATAGGTGATGCCGGCTCGGGCTATCTTCTTGAACATCCTTCTGACTAGGGCCTTGGAGCGGGCTGCTGCACCCTGTTTGCGCAGGCGCTGCTGCTGCACCAGCCATCGCAACGGTCGCGTGAAGCGCCAACTGCGGGAGTGGGTCATGAGGCGGATCGTCTCGTTCAGGGCAGCCGCCTGTGCATCACGATCGGCCGAAGCCCGCTTTGCTCTCTCCACTTCCGCTTGGAGCGCGGTAATTTCTTGCCTCTGTTCAATCAAGACCCTCTCTGGCAACTTATCGGAATGGCTCCACTCGTTGGCCGCCTGGCTGGGTGAAGCAATCAGCGTGTTGTTCAGTTGCTGGACCACAGGCCATACTTCAGCCGAGCCACGTGTGATCACCCGGCGCCCTAGCTGGTTGTCGGCCGCGGGTTTCTTGCGGACCACGCAGATCGAATTGATGAACTCGATGGAATGGACTTCGGCGAGCACCTGTTCGTCAATTGCGCAAGCGTACTCTGTGAAGAAGCCTTGGAGGATTGCGCGCCGCTCCTTGGCGATGCCCCAGTGCTCGTGGCCAATCACGTCGGTCAAGCGTTTAAAGAATGCTATCGATGACAAGGGGTGAAACAGGCCACCCTCATAGTCTGCCCAGTAACTGCAGTGCAGGTCTTCAGCTACGAAAATGCCGCCATCGGTTACGTACGGGAAATAGCGGGCAAACGACTTTACGATATCGCTGGATCTGTGGGACCCGTCATCGATCACGATGTCGAAGTCGGAAGCCAAGCTCAAAATGTCGCGCTCAATGTCGTCGGTGTTGGCATCCCCGACAACTACGTGAATGCGGGTGTCGTCATACCGGAGCGTTCGGCAGTCGGGATTGATGTCGCAGCCGATGATTCGCCTGGCGCTGTCGAAGAACTTCGACCAAATTTCCAGTGAGCCGCCATTTTGTATACCAATTTCGAGCAGATTGACAGAGCGGTTCCGGTAAGGGGCGAACAGATGGTCGTACTCAGCCAAATAGATAGCCCATTTGTCGGAGACTTTCCCATCGTGCTCGGAGTACAGCTGCTTGAGATCTTTTTTTGTCATTGAAGCGCTTCCAGTGCAATCTGGTCGAAGGTCAGGCCAACTAGACCCCATCGAACCTTGCTGGACGACACGTGAATCACTAAGGCGTCGTGAAGATAGTGATGCTGGGTGTTGTTGTGCAGGTCTCCATCCGCAGCCGATGCCATCACCACGTAGCTGCCGTTGGGAAGCATGGGCAGCACAAAGATAAATTCTGCCTCAAACTCTTGGTTGGCAGTCACCGCGCGAGGATGCAAAGCCGTCACCGGCAAAGTGTTTTCACCGAACAGATCCTGGCCAAGCCGGTCCCGTACCAAGAAACCCAGGATGGCACTTGAGAGATCCTGATGGGCCTTGGCCCTAATGCGTAAGCGGACGCGCTCCCCCCCCTCGAACACATCAGACAGATGTCGGGAGAGGTTCTCCAAAGATACGCCGAGCACCTCAGCGCCACCACTCTTCCATCCCGTTGCAGCGCTCAAGTTGTCGGTGACGGACACACGTACGTTGTAGTCAATAACTGGTGAGCCGGCCCGTCCATCGGGCTCTGCATTTGCCTGGGTGCGGACGCTGTCGCTGGTCGGTTTCAACTGAATCGAGCTGCCGTACACATCCTGTAGGGTCTGTTGCAGATATGCTTCCGCGACCATCTTTGAGGATCCTTGCAGCCTGATCTGTCCTCGCTCCAGCCAGACGGCCGATTCGCAAAGGTTCTGCACGGCGCCCATGTCATGACTCACGAATAGCAATGTGCCGGTCCGCTGAAATTCTCGGATAAAGCGCATGCATTTCTGTGTGAACACCGCATCGCCCACAGACAAGGCTTCGTCGATGATCAAGATATCTGCGTCCACATGAGCAATGACCGCAAAAGCCAGGCGCACATACATGCCACTCGAATAGGTCTTGACCGGTTGCTCTATGAAGTCCCCGATGTCCGCGAAGTCGGCAATCGCGTTAAAGCGATCGTCGATTTGCTCCCGCGCCAAGCCGAGTAAGGCCGCGTTCAGGTAGATATTGTCTCGGCCGGAAAACTCTGGGTTAAAGCCTGAGCCAAGTTCCAACAGTGCCGCCACGCGACCGTACCGGGCAACCCTACCTTGGGTCTGATTCAGGGTGCCGCATATCAGCTGGAGGAGCGTGGACTTGCCACTGCCATTACGGCCGATGATGGCCAGTGTCTCTCCCTTTGTGATCTCCAGCGAAACGTCTTTCAACGCCCAGAACTCTTGAAAGTATTGGCGATCGGGCCTGCCTAGTCGCCGGCGCAACGGGGGAAGAACAAACTGCTTCAGGCGATCACGCGGATGGGCGTAGATCTCATAGCACTTGCTCAGATGGTCGATCGTGATAGAGACTTCAGAGGACATCTGCAAAACCCTTCCGGGTCTTCTGAAACCACGCGAATCCAAGGCTGGCAATTGCCGCGGTGATCAGCAGATAGCCGCCCAAGAGGCCGAAGTCCGGTGTTTTCCCCCAGTAAAGCACGTCACGGGTCAACTCAATCACAGGCGTTAGCGGATTCATGTAAAGAAAACGTCGGTAGGTCTCAGGCAGGGACGACGCTGGATAGAAGATGGGCGAGACAAACATCAGCACGGTGACGAGCAGTGCTACGAACTGACTTACGTCCCGAAGGAAGACACCCAGCGACGAAAGCATCCAACTGACGCCCAAGATAAACAGGCAGTAAGGAAGAAGAATGAGCGGCATGTACAGCGCGGTGATGTGCGGTAAGCCAAATGCAAATACGTAAGCAAGGATCCAAACGGTCAGGCTCACGGCGCCATGAAAGAGTGCTGCGCCTAAGCTTACCCATGGAAGAATTTCGAGGGGAAAGATGATCTTCTTAACGTAGTTTGCATTCCCCACAATCAGCGTCGGTGCCCTGCTCACACACTCTGCAAACAGGTTGAAAACGATCAGGCCGGCAAAGAACACGAGCGCAAACTCGACCCGTGACTCCCCTCCGGCATTCCAGCGGGCTTTGAACACCACACTGAATACAAATGTGTAGACCGTCAACATGAACAGGGGATTCAAGAATGACCACATGATGCCCATGACCGATCCACGATATCGCCCAAGGACCTCGCGCCTTATCAGGGACACAGCCAACCCGCGGTTGCGCCACAGGGCGCCGACCATTTCGCG
>JAABRN010000536.1 GCA_011390855.1 Hydrogenophaga sp.
CACCGCTGCGCGGGTCGCTGCCCCCCGCGGGGGCTGGCCTTGCTTGGGGCGGCCCTGCGCAAGGCCTGGCGCCCCCACGCTCCGTCGCTGCGGCCTGTTCACAGATACTGAAAAAAACGAAGGGTCAAGGCACTGTCATATCTGACAGGTAACCTGTGGGGGGGATGGTTGAGCTTCTGTCAAAGTGACACCGTGCCCCAGTGACACAGGGAGAAAAATTCATGTCCACCATCCGCCGTTTTATGAAAACGCCTCGCGCTTGGGAAGCGCTGGCACGACCCGATCTGGTGGGTCGAGAAGCCCATACCCTGCTGTTGATGGCCAATGGCAGGCGCAGCAGGCTTGAACTCTCAACTCTGCTGGGCCAGGACATCGACGAGTTGGCCAACACGCTGCAGGCTGGGGGCTATCTCAAGGAGACAGAACTGAAACTGCCCGGCGATGTTGACGAAGAAAGCTCAGCAGGCTGCTGGAGCTGAATAGAGCACCACTGGCTTCGTCAGAGCCAGCGTTTCAACAGGCCAGTGACCCGCTGAAACCGCTCACCGTAGGGCGGGTAAAAAAGGTGGCCCATGGAGAAATTTGATTGCACCAGCACCGGCTTCTGTTGCGTGAAGCGCAAGAAGCCGACCTTGCCGTGGTAAGCCCCCCAACCGCTCTCACCCACGCCGCCGAATGGCAGATGCTCGTGCGCCACATGCATGAGGGTGTCATTGACGCTGACACCACCGCTCACCGTGCGCAGAAGCACCTTGTCGCGGTTGGCATCATCGCGACCAAACCAATACAGCGCCAGGGGCCGTGGGCGCGCATTGATCGTGGCAATCGCCTCATCCAGGCTGCCATACGACAGCACCGGCAAAACGGGGCCAAAAATTTCTTCCGTCATCAGACGGGAATCGGGTGGCACATCAAACAGCAGTGCGGGGGCAAGCTGCCGCCCGGTCGATGCGTCCGCCGGCGGAACGTCCCAACCTGACACCCGGGCGCCCTGCTTGCGCGCCTCCTCAACCAGGGTCAGCAAGCGGGCATGGTGCCGCTCGCTGACGATGGAGGCGTAGTCGGGATTGTTTGCGAAGGTGGGGAACAACTTTGTCGCCGCAGCCCAGTAGGCGGCCTCGAATTCAGCCTCCATGCCCTTGGGCAGCAAGACGTAGTCGGGCGCGATGCAGGTCTGCCCGGCATTGAGCAGCTTGCCGTGGGCAATCTTGATGGCGGCATCGCGCAAATCACAGGACGCATCCAGGATGCAAGGCGACTTGCCACCCAGTTCGAGGGTGGTGGGCGTGAGGTTGGCCGCAGCAGCCGCAGCCACCTGCCGGCCCACCTGAGTGGAGCCCGTGAAGAAAAGGTGGTCAAAAGGCAACTGGGAAAACGCCTGGGCCACGTCGATGCCACCTTGGACCACACAGAATTCCTCTGCGGAAAAAGTCTGGTGCACGAGCGAAGCCATCAGCGCAGAACTCTGCGGCGTGAGTTCGCTGGGCTTGAGCATGACGCGGTTACCCGCCGCCAGCGCAGTAGCGGCAGGACCGAGGGTGAGCTGCAGGGGATAGTTCCAGGGGCCAATCACGCCGACCACGCCCAGCGGCTGCGGCTGAATGTAGCCTCTGGCAGGCAACAGGTAGAAGGGCGTACTGACCCGCTGCCGCTTCATCCAGCGTGGCAACTGCTTGTGCAACTGGCCCATACCGGCACGCAGGACGAACAGGTCGGCGGCTTCGGTCAGCGATCTGGACCGCACGCCAAAGTCTGCTTCCACCGCCTCAGAAAGGGCGTCGGCGTGGGTCTCGATCAGGTCGCGCAGTCGGCCCAGGCGGTCACGCCGCAAGGCCAGGGGCACGTCCACCTGCGCACGGCTGGCGGCATGCTGGGCTTCAAACAGTGCGCGCAACGGGAAATCTGGCGGGTTCTGAGTCATGCGGGCAATGATAGGACCTGCGGGCTGTGCCGGGTAGTGCCGGGGCTCCAATTTGTCGGGAACCCCGGCCCACCCGCCATGGCCATCAGGCCATGTTCAACGCATCGCCAAATTCGAACACCCCAGGGTTGCGGACCGGGTCCACCCCTACCGGAATCACCGACTTGGGAGGGTACCGACCTTCCAGCAACAGCTTGGAGAGCGGGTTTTCAATGCGCTGCTGGATGGCGCGCTTCAAGGGCCGCGCACCAAACACCGGGTCAAAGCCCACCTTGGCCAGTTCTGCCAGGGCTGCGGGGGCCACTTCCAGCCGCAGGTCCATCTTTTGCAGGCGTGCCTGCAGTGCCTTGAGCTGGATGCCAGCGATGGATTCAATGTGTTGCGCGTCCAGCGCGTGGAACACCACCGTCTCGTCGATGCGGTTCAGGAACTCGGGCCTGAAATGGTTCTTCAATTCGCCCCAGACCGCGTCCTTCACATCGTCGTAGGGCTCGCCCACCATGGCCTGGATGAGGTGCGAGCCGATGTTGCTCGTCATCACGATCACGGTGTTCTTGAAGTCCACGGTGCGGCCCTGGCCGTCGGTCAAACGCCCATCGTCCAGCACCTGCAGCAACACGTTGAACACGTCGGGGTGGGCTTTCTCCACCTCGTCAAGCAGCAACACGCTGTATGGCTTGCGACGCACGGCTTCGGTGAGGTAACCGCCCTCCTCGTAGCCCACGTAGCCAGGGGGCGCGCCGATCAGGCGAGCCACCGAATGTTTCTCCATGAACTCGCTCATGTCGACGCGAATAAGGTGCTCTTCCGTGTCAAACAGGAATCCCGCGAGGGCCTTGCACAGTTCGGTCTTGCCCACGCCGGTCGGACCCAGGAACAAGAACGATCCGGTGGGGCGGTTCGGGTCAGACAGGCCCGAGCGCGAACGGCGAATGGCATTGGCCACAGCGGCGATGGCCTCGTCCTGGCCCACCACGCGGTCGTGCAGCTTGACCTCCATCTGCAGCAGTTTGTCACGCTCACCCTGCATCATTTTTGACACGGGAATGCCCGTGGCCCGGCTCACCACCTCGGCGATCTCTTCGGCGCCCACCTGGGTACGCAGCAGTTTGGGTGCGGCACCCTCGCTGCCTTTGGTGGTTTCCTTGTCTTGCGCTTCCTTCAAACGCTTTTCCAGCTCGGGCAGACGACCGTACTGCAGTTCAGCCACTTTGTTGAAGTCGCCTTTGCGAGTCTGTTCTTCGACCTGCAGCTTGAGTTTCTCGATTTCTTCGCGAACGTGCTGGCTGCCCTGGGCCTGGGCTTTTTCGCTTTTCCAGATTTCATCGAGGTCGGCGATTTCCTTCTGCAGGCGGTGGATCTCTTCTTCGATCAGCGCGAATCGCTTCAGCGAAGATTCGTCCTGCTCCTTGCGCACGGCTTCGCGCTCGATCTGTAGCTGAATCAGCCGGCGATCAAGCTTGTCCATCACTTCCGGCTTGGAGTCGATCTCGATCTTGATCTTGGCGGCGGCCTCATCGATCAGGTCGATGGCCTTGTCCGGGAGAAAACGGTCGGTGATGTAGCGGTGCGAAAGCTCGGCCGCAGCCACGATGGCCGGGTCGGTGATCTCCACGCCATGGTGCACTTCGTACTTTTCCTGCAAGCCGCGCAGGATGGCAATGGTCTGCTCCACTGTGGGCTCGTCGACCAGCACCTTCTGAAAGCGGCGCTCCAGCGCGGCGTCCTTTTCAATGTACTTGCGGTATTCGTCCAGCGTGGTCGCACCAATGCAGTGCAGTTCACCGCGAGCCAGCGCAGGCTTGAGCATATTGCCAGCGTCGATGGCACCTTCGGCCTTGCCGGCTCCCACCATGGTGTGGAGCTCGTCAATGAACAGGATGATCCGGCCTTCGTCCTGCGAAACCTCCTTCAGCACGGACTTGAGCCGCTCCTCGAATTCGCCACGGTACTTGGCACCCGCCAGCAGCCCGGCCATGTCCAGCACCAGCACGCGCTTGTCGCGCAGACTCTCCGGCACCTCACCATTGACGATGCGCTGGGCAAGGCCTTCCACGATGGCGGTTTTCCCCACGCCTGGCTCACCAATGAGCACGGGGTTGTTCTTGCTGCGCCGCTGCAGCACCTGTATCGCCCGGCGGATTTCGTCGTCACGGCCAATCACCGGGTCGAGCTTGCCGGCACGCGCACGCTCGGTCAGGTCGAGGGTGTACTTCTTCAAGGCTTCACGCTGGCCTTCGGCTTCGGGGCTGTCCATCTTCTGGCCGCCGCGAACGGCTTCAATGGCGCTTTCGAGGCTCTTGCGTGAGAGCCCGTTTTCGTTCGCCAGCCGGCCGATTTCGCCCTTGGCATCGGCAATGGCCAGCAGGAACAGCTCGCTGGCAACGAACTGGTCGCCCCGTTTGATGGCTTCTTTCTCGGTGGCCTGCAGCAGCTTGCCCAGTTCCTGGCCCACCTGCACTTGCTCTTGGCCTTGCACTTCGGGCAGGCGCTTCACGGCGGCTTCCGTGGCTTTGCTCAGCCCTGCCACGTTCACACCCGCGCGCTGCAGCAGGGACTGCGGGCCATCGGGCTGGCGCAACATGGCCAGCAGCAAATGCGCGGGTTCGATGTAAGCGTTGTCATTGCCCAGCGCCAGCGTCTGGGCTTCGCTCAGGGCTTCCTGGAATTTGGTGGTGAGTTTGTCGAGTCGCATGCCTGGGCACTCCGGAAAAGATGAATTACCGCTCATCTGGCGCTGCTTCGGGCATTTTCAAGCGCTGCACGCTGTTGCTCGCGCCAAGTACCCCAAAGCTTGACGCAGGTCAATCTCGCTGGCGAGTTCTCAGGCGGCCGGTCGCCAGTAGCGGTAAGGCCAGGCAGTGACCATGCCTGCACGCCTGTAAAGAGCGATGGCGGGCTCGTTTCCGGCATCGACCTGCAGGAACACCTTTGTCAGGGCGCGCCGCTGGGCCTCTGCTGCCATGGCGACCAGAATGCGCCGCGCCAACCCCTGGCCACGGTGCGCCGCATGGGTGCGCATCCCGTGCACACTGAGCCAGCCGTGTCCGAAAGCGGCAGCACCTGAGGCCACGGTGCGGCCTGCCACACGAACACTGGCGAAAAGTGTGCTTGCCGCCCGACTCAGCGCGCGCGCCCTGCTCGCGCCATCCACGGGATCAAGCCCAGGCCCAAGAAACATGTCCATCCACTGTGCATCAGCCTGGGCGTGCAGTTCACCTGGCGGGCCGGGATGCAGCCCCAGAAGGTTCTCCACCAGGCCGACCATGGTCAACGTGGGCTGCTCAGGCCCAAAACCGAGGTCACAGAGGTGCGCGTGAAATTCGTTGAATGCAGGCAAATCGGGCAGCCGAAAAGCCGGCACAAAGCCGTGGGCCTGGTAGCGCTCGACGATGGGCCCAATGAAAGCCGGGTTCGCCTGACCATGTTGCAGGGGCACTGCAGACCTTGCCCGACCCACGGTGCCATCAAACATGGGCAACAGCCAGCCAGGCAAGTGATGCAGCCGGTCAGGAACCACTGCGTCCAGTGTGGCGCATTCGATTGACTCCACCTCTGCGTCGGTGAGAGACCTGCAGGCGACCATACTCACCGAATCTCCCCCGCGCGTTCAGGCGTTTTGGCCAGCGATACCCCAGCGCTGCAACGCGGCATCATCGCTCACGCGGGCATCTACCCAGCGGGCCCCTGCGGGCGTTTGCTCCTTCTTCCAGAAGGGCGCCTGGGTCTTCAGGTAGTCCATGAGGAATTCGCAAGCCTGGAAGCTCTCGCCCCGGTGGGCCGATGTCACGGCCACGAGCACGATCTGATCCATGGGCTGCAAGACGCCCACACGGTGGATCACCCGTGCACCGAAGAGGTCGAAACGGCGGTGGGCCTCATCAATCATGGCTTCGATGGCCTTTTCCGTCATGCCCGGGTAGTGCTCCAATTCCATCGATTGCACACCCTGGCCATCATTGCGGTCTCTGACGGTGCCAACAAAGGTGCAGACGGCTCCCACGCCCGGGTTGGTTGCGCGCAGCCGGTTCACCTCGCTGGACAGGTCAAAGTCTTCAACCTGGATACTCACGCGGTCAGTCATGTGCTCCCCCGGAAATTGGATGTGATCGCACGGCCAGGGTCAACCGCCGGTGACAGGCGGAAAGAAACCCACTTCAGCCCCTTCTGACAGTGCCGAGGCCTCTTCGCTCATGATCTGGTTCAGTGCCACTCGCACCGCCTTGCCGCGAGCCAGCGCCTCGGCGTAAGCGCCCCCGCGCCCGATCAGTTCGTCGCGCAGTGCAGCCAGCGTCGGAGCGCTCGTGTTTACCGTTTCGCTGCCGGTGGACAAAGCCTCGCGAATCGAGGCGAAATAGCGGATGTTGACGTTCATGCGAGCCACTCGGCAAACGAGATAAAAGGAACCAGTTCGCCGCGCGCAATGGTGCGCCCAGCGGGTTTGTCCACCAGGCCATCGGCCCAGGCGACCGATGTGAGCACGCCCGAGCTCTGGTTGTGAAACAGATCAAGGCCACCCGCGTCGTTGCGCCGCACGCGGATGAACTCCCGGCGCTTGTCGGCGCGGGTCAGGTCAAAGTGAGCTGGCAACATCACCGGAGCGGGCATGGCCTGAGCGGCAGCCGCTTTGACGCCCTGCAACGCCAGCAGAAACGGACGAACCAGCAGGACGAACGTGACAAAACTGGACACCGGATTCCCGGGCAATCCAATGAAATGACAGGGCTGCTGCGCCTCTTCGCCCGCGGCATGCCGGCGAACCGTGCCGTAGGCAAATGGCTTGCCGGGTTTCATGGCTATCTGCCAGAGATCCAGCGAGCCCAGCTGCTGCACAGATGGTTTGATGTGGTCTTCTTCCCCCACCGAGACACCACCGCTGGTGAGAATCAGGTCGTGATGGTCGGCTGCCGACTGCAGCGCCGCGAGCGTCGCTTCGCGCTTGTCAGGCACGATCCCCAGGTCGCTCACCTCGCACCCCATTCGGTGCAACAGCGCCCGCAGGAAAAAGCGATTCGAGTTGTAGATGGCTCCCGGCGGCATCGCTTCGGGAGGCAAATCCCCCGGCATGACGAGTTCGTCACCGGTGGAAAACAGCGCCACGCGCGGCCGCGCCACCACCGACAACCTGGCCCG
>JAABRN010000537.1 GCA_011390855.1 Hydrogenophaga sp.
ACAACCGGCACCCTGGCCCGGCCCAGGCTGGCTGCCAGTCGAAGACCAGCGGGCGTGAGCCGCGCGCCCCGGCCCAGAACCACCGACCCCATGGCCACGTCTTCCCCTGCCCGCCTCACCCACTGACCAGATTGCGGCAGCACATGAATGTGCACACCATGCATGTTGCCGCCCACCTCCTCCGTGTCTTCCTGCATGACCACGGCATCAGCACCTGCCGGCATGCTGGCGCCGGTAAAAATGCGGGCACAGGTGCCTTCCCGCAAGGGGCTGGCCGGATGGCCGGCGGCGATGCGCTGAGAAACCGGGAGCACCACACCAGGCGCGCTCAC
>JAABRN010000539.1 GCA_011390855.1 Hydrogenophaga sp.
CCCGACTGGGTGATCCAGCCCACCGCGTCGCGCAAACTGGCCCAACGGTGAGACACAAAACCGGGCTTGCCTTCGGTGATGTACTTGCGAAACACCTCATTGGTGTCCTTGCACACGCCCGCCTCTACCAGGTAGCGCGCGAAGTGTGTGCGCGAGATGAGTTCGGGGTTGTCGACGTATTTCAATGCACCTTCATACACACCCGGAATACCAGCTCTCGCCAGGAGGTCGGCGCTCATGGCCCTTGCCCGCATTTCCCTTCCGCCACGCGTGGCACGCAAGCCATTGACCAGAGCCGGGTGCGTGTGGTCCATGCCCAGACCCACGATATGCACAGTGGCCCCGGCAAAGGTGACAGAAATCTCGGCGCCAGTCAGGTAGCGAAGCCCAGCGAGGCGGGCGGCTTCGATTGCCCGGTCCTGTCCGCCAATTTCATCGTGATCGGTCAACGCCCACAACTCCACCCCGTTGGCTTTGGCGCGATGGGCCAGCGCCTCAGGCGTGAGCGTGCCGTCGGACACGATGGAATGGCAATGGAGATCGGCGTTGATGTATTGGCTCACGCGGCCATTTTAGGTTTTGCCGGGCGATCGCGCTTGCGCAGGGCAAAGATGCGACACGAACGCAGCAGCACCAACCCTGAACCCTGTGGAACGGGCACTACCCGGCTGCAGGCGCCGGGGGTTACCCTGTGTTTCGCAGTCCGGCAGCGATGCCGTTGATCGAGATATGGATGCCTCGTCGCAGGCGGCCGTCTTTCTCGGCATCGTTTTCGCCTGCTCGGTACCGCCGAACCAGTTCCACCTGCAGATGGTGCAGTGGGTCGATGTAGGGAAAGCGGTGCCGGATGGATCGCTGCAGCGCTGAATTGCTGACCAGTCGCTGTTTGGCGCCCGTGATCATGTTCAAGGCGTCCACCGTGCGGTGCCACTCCGCCTGCACCGCTGAAAAAATCTTGTTGCGCAGCCGCCGGTCTTCGACCAGTTCGGCGTACCGCGATGCCAGCGCCAGATCGCTCTTGGCCAGCACCATGTCCATGTTGGACAACAAGGTGCGAAAGAACGGCCACTGGATGGCCATCTTCTGCAGCAAGGCTTTTTGCTTGGCAACGCCCGATGGCCCGTTCTGCTGAACGAACGCCTGCACCGCAGACCCAAAGCCGTACCAGCCAGGCAGCGTGAGCCGGCATTGACCCCAGCTGAAGCCCCAGGGAATGGCTCGCAGATCTTCAATGCGCTGGGAAGCTTTGCGCGAGGCAGGGCGCGAGCCAATATTCAGTTCGGCGATCTCGCGAATCGGCGTGGCATCAAAAAAGTATTCGGCGAAGCGTGGGGTTTCGTACACCAGCGCGCGGTACGCCGCCATGCTGTCGAGCGAAAGCGCGTCGGCCGCCGTGATGAACGCGGCAGGGGCATCGCGGGTGGTCTGTAGCAAGGTGGCCTCCAGCGTAGCGGCCACCAGGGTTTCCAGGTTGCGTCGCCCGATTTCTGGGTTGGCGTATTTCGACCCGATCACTTCGCCTTGCTCGGTCAGGCGAATCTGCCCGCGCACGGTGCCGGGTGGCTGGGCGAGTATGGCCTGGTAGCTGGGGCCGCCGCCGCGCCCGACCGTGCCGCCCCGGCCGTGGAACATGCGCAGCTGGATATGGCCCCCACGCTCCACCGCTGCGCGGGTCGCTGCCCCCCGAGGGGGCTGATCCGGCTTGGGGCGGCCCGGCGCCAGATCGGTGTGCCCCCACGCTGCGCTGTTCGCGCGGGTCGCTGCCCCGGCGGGAGGCAAATCGCCTTGAGGCGTTCCTTCGGCGTTGAGCTCATCAAACAGCTTCACCAGTGCGGTTTCAGCGCGGTAAAGCTCCCAGTTGCTGGTGAAGATGCCGCCGTCCTTGTTGCTGTCGGAGTAGCCCAGCATGATGTCCTGTTCGCTGTACCCGTCTGCGTGGCCGCGCTGCACCATGGCGCGCACGCCGGGCAGAGCGTAGTAATCACGCATGATGGGTGCGGCGTTGCGCAGGTCCTCAATGGTCTCGAACAGGGGCACCACGATCAGGTCGCAGACCGCGTTTTCTTCCAGCAGACCGTGCAGCAAGCCGGTTTCTTTCTGCAACAACAGCACTTCCAGCAGGTCGCTCACGGTTTCGGTGTGGCTGATGATGGCGTGCCGGATGGCCTGCGCACCCAGGCGCTGGCGGCCCAGGCGAGCCGTTTCAAAAATAGCCAGCTCGCTCTGGCTGTGAGCCGAATACGTGACGCCAGGCACGCGCAAGGGGCGCGCATCGTTGAGCTGGCGAAGGAGCACCGCCTGTTTGCCGGCTTCGTCGAGCTGGCTGTACGCGGGTTCGATGCGCGCGACAGCCAGCAGCTCGCTGATCACTTCCTCATGCTTGTCCGAACTCTGGCGCAAATCGACCGTGGCCAGATGGAATCCGAACACCTCCACCGCACGGATCAGCGGGTGCAGCCGCGCGTTGGCCAGTGCCGCGCCATGGTTCGCCATCAGGGACGCTTCGATGGTGCGAAGGTCGGTGAGGAATTCGTCAGCGCTGGGGTAGGGGTCCTGGGGTGCCACCGCGTGGCGAGCGGCTTCACCTCCAGTGAGCTGGGTGAGGGTGGCGGCAAGGCGGGCGTAAATGCCGGTGAGGGCCCGTCGGTACGGCTCGTCCTGGCGGTGCGCATTGCGGTCGGGTGAGCGCTCGGCCAAAGCCTGCATGGCTGGGCTGACGCTGTTCAACATTGCCGACACCGACAGCTCTGCGCCCAGCAGGTGCACTTGGGTCAGGTGGTGGCGCAGCACCATGTCGCTCTGGCTTTTCAAAGCCAGGGCCAGCGTGTCGGCCGTCACATTGGGGTTGCCGTCGCGGTCACCGCCGATCCACTGCCCCATGCGCAAAAAAGAGGCCAGTGGCTTGCCTGCCGTGCCCTTGTCTTTCAGACCCTGCTCCAGATCCCGGTAGATCTTGGGTATCTGGGTCAGGAACGTGGCCTCGTAGTAACTCAGCGCGTTCTCGATTTCATCGGCCACGGTCAGCTTGGTGAAGCGCAGCAAGCGTGTCTGCCAGAGCTGCGTGACGCGTGCCCGCATCTGGGCTTCGTTGTCTGCCAGCTCACGCGGCAGCCGCGCTTCGCCCGCCTCGCGCTCGGTGAGCAGCCGGGCAATGGCGCGTTCGGCATCCAGAATGCTTTTGCGCTGAACTTCCGTGGGGTGGGCTGTGAGCACGGGTGAAATGTGGCTTTGCGCCAGCGTGTGCAACACGTCAGCAGGCGCGATGCCCGCCTTGCGCAGGCGCTGTAGCGTCAGCGCCAGGCTGCCTTCCTGGAGGTCGCCAGCCCGCTCATGCACGGCCCGTCGGCGGATGTGGTGGCGGTCTTCTGCCAGATTGGCCAGGTGGCTGAAATAGGTGAACGCGCGAATGACACTCACCGTCTGGTCCCCGCTCAGCCCCTTGAGAAGCTTTTTCAGTGCCTTGTCTGCCGACTGGTCCGCATGGCGGCGGAACGCGACGGAGAGTTGCCGGATCTGCTCGATCAGGTCGAAAGCGGCCTGGCCCTCTTGCTCCCGGATCACATCGCCCAGAATACGCCCCAGCAAGCGGATGTCTTCAATCAGCGGCTTGTCCTTATCGGTACCCACCCGGGATTTCGGGGCCGCGGTGACGGCTTTGGCCTGTGAAGTGGCGGGAGATGCGGCGACGCGTGCAGGCTTTCGGCTCATGGCAGGGAGTGCTGAAATTTTGGGCAGCCTGCATGCTAGCATCCTGTCGAACCAAGGCCGTTACCAAGCGGGTACGAAAAAGCGCGCCTGGCCGTTCGCTTGTCTTGTCTCTTGTGAGTCGTGCCCCACCCACTCAGCCCAGCGCCATGAAGATCACCATCGCCACACGCGAAAGTCGCCTTGCCTTGTGGCAGGCAGAGCACGTCAAATTCCTGTTGGAGACCTTGGGTCACACGGTCGAGCTGCTGGGCATGACCACCAAGGGTGACCAGATTCTGGATCGCAGCCTCTCCAAAGTGGGCGGCAAGGGCTTGTTCGTCAAGGAACTGGAAGTGGCCCTGGAAGAGGGGCATGCAGACATTGCCGTGCATTCGCTCAAGGATGTACCCATGGACCTGCCAGACGGGTTCGCACTGGCGTGTGTGATGGAGCGGGAAGACCCCCGGGACGCCTGGGTCTCACCCGTGTGCACCACACTGGCCGACCTGCCTCCCGACGCGGTGGTGGGCACCTCCAGCCTGCGCCGCCTGGTTTTGCTGCGTGAATCACTCGACCGCCTGGGGCGCCAGGATGTGCGCATCGAACCCTTGCGCGGCAACCTTGACACGCGCCTGAGGAAGCTGGACGAGGGCCAGTACCACGCCATCGTGCTGGCCGCAGCTGGCCTCAAGCGTCTGAAACTCTCGGAACGCATTCGCCACGTTTTTGAGCCAGTTGAATCGCTGCCAGCTGCAGGGCAGGGCGCGCTTGGCATCGAGGTGCGTGCTGATCGTGACGATCTGATTGCCGCGCTGGCGCCGCTGATACACATGCCAAGCTGGCTGCGTGTGGCCGCTGAACGCACGGTGTCAAGAGCCATGGGGGGCAGTTGCTCGATGCCACTTGCGGCCTTTGCGCAGTGGGAGGGGACAGAAGCTTCGCCTGGCCTTGCCGCGCCCTTGTGGCTGGATGCCGCCTGGGGCGACCCGGAAGGCGCTTCGCCGGTGGTGCGTGTACGGGATCAGGCTCAGGTGGAATCGCTCGAACAGGCAGAAGCCCTGGGCCAGCGGGTTGCTGAGGCCCTGAAAGCGGCCGGCGCTCGGCCGCCGGCCCCGGAGGTTTGAAGTTTTGAATCGCGCTCCCGACCCTCGCCGACCCGCGCGGCTGAGTCGGCTCATCGTGACGCGACCCGCACCCGAGGCTCAGCGCTGGGCCGAAGCCCTGTGCCAGCGTGCGTGGCCTGCCCACGCCTTGCCCCTGATCGAGATCGGCGAGCCCAGCGACGCTGCGATCTTGAGGGCTTTGCAGGAATGGCGGCAGCAGGTGTTCCGGGCCGACGCGGCCATGTTCGTCAGTGGCGCAGCAGTGACCCATTTTTTTGCTGGTATGGAGCCGGTCCAGGTCGCTTCAGCGCTCGCCGCCGGCTCCGCACCGACCCGTTTCTGGGCACCGGGCCCGGCCACGGCAGCCGCCTTGCAGGAAGCCGGGGTACCCGTTGACCGAATTGATGCGCCAGCACAGGACGCCCTGCAGTTTGATTCGGAAACGCTCTGGCCCATCGTGGCACCGCAGCTTCATGCTGGCGCGCTGGTGCTGATTGCGCGGGGCATATCCTCGGGTGCCCCAGTCGACGCCGTGGCCGGCAGTGGCCGCGACTGGTTGATCCAGCAGTGTCTGGCGGCCGGCGCGCGGGTGGAGGCCTGTGTGGCTTACGAGCGCCGCCCCCCGGTCTGGACGATTGGCCAACAGGCACTTGCCCGGTCCGCCGTGGGGTCTGATGCTGCCTGGTTGTTCAGCAGTTCCGAGGCGCTGGCCAACTTGCAGTCCCTGGTGCCGCAGGCCGACTGGCAGCACACGTTTGCGCTGGCCACCCACCCCCGGATTGCACAAAGCGCCCACGCCACGGGTTTTGGGCATGTGGTGACCAGCCGACCGGCGTTGCGCGACGTGATGCTCGTCCTAGAATCGACATGGAGCCACGCATGAATCAAGACCCCAGCGAATCACCCAGCGCACCCCTTCCTCCGCCCACGCAGCCGCGCCCAGCCTCTGGAGGGCTCGCTGCGCCAATGTCTGCGGTGCGCGCCACAGGGCAGTGGTTGGTGTTGCTTGCTCTGGTTGTTGCCCTGGCGGCGCTGGCCTTGAGCGGCATGCTCTGGCAAAAGCTGGATTTCACCCAGCAGGAACTTGCCAGGCGCAGCCTGGACAGCGGCGCGACGGCCGTTGAAGCCAAAACCCTGGCCACCCAGGCCGAAGCGCTCACCCAGGAACTGCAGGCGCGCCTGAGTGTGGCGGAGGTCCGGCTTTCCGAAGTGAGTTTGCAGCGCAGCCAGCTCGACGAACTGATGTTGACCCTCTCGCGTTCGCGCGACGACAACCTGGTCCAGGACCTTGAAGCCGCGCTTCGGCTCGCACAGCAGCAGACCCAGCTCACAGGCAGTGCGCAGCCATTGATCTCTGCACTGCAGGCGGTGGATCAGCGCATCGGGCGCGCAGCGCAACCGCGGTTGAATCCGGTGCAACGGGCGATCACTCGCGACATCGAACGCATCCAGGCGGCTTCGCTGGCCGACATTCCCGCCCTGGTCCTGCGACTCGATGAGGTGGCGCGGCAGGTGGACGAATGGCCGCTTCTCAATCAGGTGGGCTACCGACCGGTATCTGCAACCCCTGCGACCTCGGCTTCACCTGCGGTCGATCCGTCCCCTCCAGAGTCGGCTTCTCGGTCGCCTGAAGGTGAACCAGGTGCCAGCAGACTGGGCGATGGCTGGGTTCAGTTTTCGGGCTGGTGGACCGGTCTGTGGGCCATGATCTGGACAGATGTCACGCAAAGCGGCCGTGAGCTCGTACGGGTCAGTCGCATCGATGAACCCGAGGCGGTGCTGCTCGCGCCTGAACAGGCTTTTTTCATCCGGGAAAACCTCAAACTCAAGCTGCTCAATGCCCGGTTGGGCTTGCTGGCCCGCCACATGGCATCCAGTCAGGCCGACCTGATCGCCGTCGAAGCGGCGATGTCCAAGTACTTTGATACCGCTTCACCACTGGTGCGCGGCGCGCGGGTGGCTGTGGGCCAGGTGCGGCAAGACATCGTGGACGGCGTGTTGCCACGGCCCGACGAGACCTTGGCGGCATTGAGTGCCGCCGCGGAGGGGCGTTGATGCGACGCAGGCAAGGTGGCGCCATGCGCAGCGTCTTCTGGTTTCTCGGGCTTGCGGCTCTGGCGGTGGCGTTGGCCATGCTGGTCGGGCACAACCAGTCCACGATCACCCTCTTCTGGCCTCCCTACCGATTTGATGTCTCGTTCAACCTGGTGCTGTTTGCGCTGGTGGCCGGTTTCGTGCTGCTGCATGCCGGCCTGCGGGGCATCGCCATGCTGCGAGACCTGCCAGCTCAGGCGCAGCGTTGGCGAGTACAACAGGTGGAACGAGCAGCCGTGGGGGCTGTGATGGACGCCTTGTCTCATCAGCTGGCCGGGCGGTTTGTGCGCGCCCAGGCGGCCGCGCTTCAGGCGCTCGAGCAAATGAAGTCAGGCAACGCTTCGCAATGGCCGCGTCGCCATCAGCTGAAGCTGCTGGCCCATCTGCTCGCAGCTGAAAGCGCGCAGTCGCTACGCAATGCCGAGCGTCGCGACGAGCATCTTCAAGCCGCGCTGCATCCAAAGCTGGCAGCCAAGGCGCCGGAGGC
>JAABRN010000540.1 GCA_011390855.1 Hydrogenophaga sp.
TCGATGGGCTGGAAGTCTCGCGGGTGTCAGCACTGGCGCGCACGCGGTACACACCGGTGCGGAAAAACTCGTCGAGCACGTCGTTTTCGTTGGTTGCCACGGCCAGGGTCTGGATGGGCAACCCCATCTGGCGTGCCACATGGCCAGCGCAGACATTGCCGAAGTTGCCGCTGGGAACAGTGAAACTCACCTGCGGGAGAGGAAGATTCGCCGCCAGGCCGCCCCAAGGCGAATCAGCCCCCTCAGGAGGCAGCGAACCAGGCGAAGCGGGGAGCGTGGGGGCCAGCTCTATTGCCTGGAAATAGCCTGCAAAGTAGTAGACCACTTGGGCGAGCAAACGCGCCCAGTTGATCGAATTGACGGTGCCGATCTTGTACTGGCGCTTGAAGGTCAGCTCGTTTGACACGGCCTTGACGATGTCCTGGCAGTCGTCGAACACGCCTTCGATGGCGATGTTGTGAATGTTCTCGTCCATCAGACTGAACATCTGAGCCTGCTGAAATGGGCTCATGCGACCGTGCGGGCTGAGCATGAACACCCGCACGCCCTTTTTGCCCCGCATCGCATACTCGGCCGCGCTACCGGTGTCACCACTGGTGGCACCCAGAATGTTGAGCTGTTCACCACGGCGCGCCAGTTCGTACTCAAACAGGTTGCCCAACAGCTGCATGGCCATGTCCTTGAAGGCCAGCGTAGGACCATTGGACAGCGCTTCCAGGTAGAAGCCGTCTTCCAGTTTCTTCAGCGGCACGATGGCCGCTGTGCCGTACACCGCCTCGGTGTACGTCTTGTCGCACAGCGCTTTCAGATCGGTGGCAGGGATGTCGTCGATGTAGAGCGACAGCACCTCAAACGCCAGTGCGGCATAGCCTCCGGGCGCCCCACCATTGAATACGTTGCGCCATTTCGCAAGGGTGGTTGCATCCACCTGTGGGTAGTGCTCGGGCAGGTACAGACCACCATCGGGCGCCAGGCCTTCAAGCAGGATTTCGCAAAAACGTTTGCGGTCAGCGTGGCCGCGGGTGGAGAGGTACAGCATGTCAGTGATCCAGATACTTCAAGCGAAACGCACCGCAAACGAGCAATTTTCGGTAATGCCGCGGAACCGCCCTTCGACAAGCTCAGGACGGGGCGCAGGCACTGCTACCCGGGGGGTGGCGCAGGCGACGCGGGGGTCAGTTCAACTCCTCTTTGCGAATGCGCGTGATCGGCGCCAGCACCGAAGACAGGCCTTGCATGTCCGCCAGTGCGAGGTTCATCACGCCCTCGCGGGTCTCATGGGTCAGGATGATCAGATCGGTCGAGGCAGCGCCAGCCCCGGGCAGGTCGGCACTCACCTCCTCGGCCCGGCGCTGGAGCAAGGCGTCGATACTGATGCCGGCATCCGCCAGCAACCCGGTCACTTTGGCCAGTACGCCTGCCTCGTCTGCCACGCGCAACCGCAGGTAATAGCTGGTCACCACCTCGCTCATGGGCAGCACCTGCAGATCGCTCATGGCATCGGGCTGGAAGGCCAGATGCGGCACGCGGTGGTGCGGGTCGGCGGTGTGCAGTCGGGTCACGTCCACCAGGTCGGCGATCACGGCGCTGGCCGTGGGTTCGCTGCCAGCACCCTTGCCGTAGTACAGGGTGGTGCCAACGGCATCCCCTTGAACCACCACCGCATTCATGGCGCCTTCCACATTCGCGATCAGGCGCTTGCTCGGCACCAGAGTCGGATGCACGCGCAACTCGACGCCGGCTTTGGTGCGCCGGGTGATCCCCAGCAACTTGATGCGATAGCCCAGTTGCTCTGCGTAGCGGATGTCTGTGCCACTGAGCTGTGTGATGCCTTCGACATGGGCCTTGTCGAATTGCACGGGGATGCCAAAGGCAATGGCGCTCATCATCGTGACTTTGTGAGCAGCATCCACACCTTCGATATCGAACGTCGGGTCCGCTTCGGCATAGCCCAGCCGTTGCGCCTCTTTGAGCACCACATCGAAATCGAGCCCCTTGTCCCGCATCTCGGACAGGATGAAATTCGTGGTGCCGTTGATGATGCCCGCGATCCATTCGATGCTGTTGGCCGTGAGACCCTCGCGCAGCGCCTTGATGATGGGAATGCCGCCGGCCACTGCCGCCTCGAAGGCCACCATCACTCCCTTGGCAGAAGCGGCGGCAAAAATCTCGGTGCCATGCACAGCCAGCAGCGCCTTGTTGGCCGTGACAACATGCTTGCCTGCTGCAATGGCCTCCATGACCAGCGTCTTGGCGATGCCGTAACCACCGATCAGTTCCACCACGATGTCGATGTCGGGATTGGCGATCACCGCCCGTGCGTCATTGACCACGGTCACGTCCGGCCCCGCCAGGGACCGTGCACGCTCCACGTCCAGGTCGGCCACCATGGTGATTTCTATGCCGCGACCAGCGCGCCGCTTGATCTCTTCCTGGTTGCGCTTCAACACATTGAAGGTGCCGCAGCCCACGGTGCCCATGCCCAGCAGGCCTACTTGGATCGGTTTCATGCTTTTCTCACTCAATAAAACAGGCGGGATACCGATGCCCTCGGTTGCCTCAATTCAAGACTAAAAGAAGTGCTTGGTCACATTGATGACCATTCCTGCGGGAAACGATGTTTCCTCAGGTGCCATGCCGCTTGCGCCAGCCTTCAAAGAACCTGGCCACTCGGCCAATGGCCTCTCGCAAATCGTCCTCATGGGGCAGAAAAACGATGCGGAAATGCTGATTGTCCGGGTAGTTGAAACCCGAACCCTGCACGAGCATCACGCGCGTTTCCTGCAAGAGCTCCAGGAAGAGTTGCTGATCGTCGTCCACAGGGTAGACCTTGGGGTCCAGCCGGGGAAACATGTACAAGGCTGCCGACGGCTTGGCGCAGGTCACCCCAGGAATGGCGGTGATCAGCTCATAGGCGAGGTCGCGCTGACGGCGCAACCGGCCACCTTCACAGACCAGGTCGTTGATGCTCTGGTAGCCACCCAGCGCCGTCTGAATGGCCCACTGTCCCGGCACATTGGCGCACAGGCGCATGTTCGAGAGCATGTTCAAGCCCTCGATGTAATCCTTGGCTGGCTTCTTGTCGCCCGAGACGATCATCCATCCGGCCCGGTAGCCACAGGAACGGTAGCTCTTGGACAGGGAGTTGAAGGTCAGGGTGAGTACGTCGTCAGACAAACTGGCGATCGCCGTGTGCCTGGCACCGTCGTACAGCACCTTGTCATAAACCTCGTCGGCGAAAACCACCAGCCCGTGCTCGCGGGCCATGTCGACAATGGAGCGAAGCAGCTCATCTGAATAGAGTGCGCCGGTCGGGTTGTTCGGGTTGATGACCACAATGCCTTTGGTGGCGGGCGTGATCTTGCGACGAATGTCTTCCAGATCGGGCATCCAGCCATTGGCTTCTTCGCACATGTAGTGAACAGGGGTGCCACCTGAAAGGCTCACCGCCGCTGTCCAGAGGGGGTAGTCTGGTGCGGGCAGCAGCAACTCATCACCATCATCTAGCAACGCATTGGTTGCCATCACGATCAATTCGCTCGCACCGTTGCCCAGGTAGATGTCATCGAGTGTGACGCCTTTGATACCTTGCTTCTGGGTTTCATGCATGACCGCCTTGCGCGCGGCGAAAATTCCCTTGCTGTCCGAATAACCAGCCGAGTTAGGCAGATTGCGGATCATGTCCTGCTGGATCTCTTCCGGCGCATCAAAGCCAAACACCGCCAGGTTGCCGATGTTGAGCTTGATGATCTTGTGCCCCTCCTCTTCCATCTGGCGCGCCGCGTCCATGATGGGGCCTCGGATGTCGTAACAAACGTTGGCCAGCTTGGCGGATTTCTGGATGGTCTTCAAAGTCCCTCCCGAATGGGGCAGTGAGAATGTCTGCAACAGAATGGGGCGGACCCGGGCCGCTATATTCAAGGCTGCTGCGCTTGGGAAAACCCGCAATTTGAACACAGTTCTGCACCGCATTCGTGCATGAAGCCAGCCGACTCGCCGCCCCGTGCCATGGGAATTATTTGATGAAACTCCACGCTGACAAACCCGACGCCAACACCATCACCGCCTATGGCGACGGCTGGATTGCCGTGAACGGCGAGCGCCTGGGGCACAGCGTGATGCTGGCCTCCAGCGGCGAGCGCATCGACTGGCACTGCAAAGCCCACGACGCACTGGGGGAAGAACACTTCACTTCATTGCTGGCCTTGACAAGCGCACCACCTGAACTGGTGATCTTCGGCAGCGGCAAACGCTTGCGCTTCGTACGCCCCGCCCTGCTGCAGAGCCTGATCAACCGGGGTATTGGCGTTGAGACAATGGACACACAGGCCGCATGTCGCACCTTCAACATTCTGGCTGGTGAAGGGCGCCGGGTGGTTGCGGCACTGCTGATCGAAAGTGGTGATGCTGAGGCTCAGACCCCTTAGCAGACAGCGGCCTTGCTGTCATCGCCAAACATTGGCACATGCAGGGGCGTCCGCTTGCGACAGCCGAGCATTGCAAGTTCAGAGTAAAATAGCCGATTGTTTCCTGCCATGACTCCGTTTGCCAGCCAGCAAACGCGCAAGATCATGAAGCAGCCGGGAAGCCAACGAATCACCACCAACTTACGTCAGGGGCCCACGCAGTATGGCAGTCGTTGTCAATAAACCCATTCCCGAATTTGAAGCGCTGGCCACCGGCGGCCTCAAAGTCAGCAACCAGACGCACCTTGGTCAGACGATCGTGCTTTATTTCTACCCCAAGGACAATACCCCGGGTTGCACCACCGAAGCCATGCAGTTTCGCGACAAGTACAAGGACTTCGTGAAAGCCGGGGCTCAGGTATTTGGTGTTTCGCGCGACAACATGAAATCCCACGACGATTTCAAGACCAAGCTGGAATTGCCATTCGAGCTGATCGCAGACACCGAAGAAAAAATGTGCCACATGTTCGGCGTGGTCAAGAACAAGATCATGTACGGCAAAAAGGTCAAGGGTATTGAGCGCAGCACCTTCCTGGTGGGCCCGGACGGCGTGCTCAAGCAAGAATGGCGCGGCCTCAAGGTGCCTGGCCATGTAGAAGATGTGCTCAAAGCCGTCAAGGCACTGAAGAAAGCCGCCTGACAGAGTGCGCAGCACCCTGGTTGCTGCTTGCGCGCGACGGTAAGGTCACTTGACTCGTGCATAATGGTTTCATGTCGTTAGGAAGTCCTTCCGCATCGCCTTCTTACCCATCCTCAAGCAGCTCTGAAAGCCGCCCGGTCCTCCCGGCGGCTTTTTGTTTTCTGGCGCCTCGCTGAACACCACCTCATCCATGCCACTGCCACCCGCCCCCACCAAACGCGCCGCCCTCCTCTCACCCGAGTCCTATAGCCTCAAAGCAGCCGAAGACCATTTCGAAGCGGTACTGGACGCGTTGCCCGAATCGGCGCCGTCGGCAGCGCCCACAGCGGGGGTAGAAGCGCCCAAAGCATCTCCAGCTCGACGGGGCAACAGGCCCAAAGCGAGAAGGACCGAACAGGCGCCAGACCAGGACAAGTCATTTCCAAAGCGCAGCACTGCGCCCGTGGTGGCGCCTATTTCACCTCCAGCGCCTGCCGAAGCCAGAGTCAGCTACCCAACCGCCGAAACACGCACCCCGCCAAAGTCAGCCGGCGTCTCCCCGGTCGCCAGCAATCGTCGCACAGCACGCAGCAAAGCCGCGGCCAACGGCATCAGCCGCCTGTTCGTGCTGGACACCAACGTGCTTCTGCACGATCCGATCAGCCTCTTCCAGTTTGAAGAACACGATATCTTTCTTCCCATGATCGTGCTCGAAGAGCTCGACGGGCACAAGAAAGGCATGACCGAAGTCGCGCGCAACGGGCGACAGACAAGCCGCACGCTGGATGCGCTGGTGGCGCAACAAGGCGCTGATCTCACCAAGGGCCTCAAGCTTTCCGCAACTGGTCACCAGACCGCGCGGGGCTCCCTCTTTTTCCAGACAGAGCCTTTGGACAGCGAGTTGCCAGCAAGCCTTCCTCAAGGCAAGGCGGACAATCAAATCCTCGGCGTGGTGCATGCCTTGCGAGACAAATTTCCGCAACGGGAGGTGATCCTTGTCTCAAAGGACATCAACATGCGGGTCAAGGCCCGCGCCCTGGGTCTGGCGGCAGAGGACTATCAAAACGACAAGACCCTGGAAGACGGCGATCTGCTGTATGCCGGTGCGCTGGCGCTTCCCCAGGACTTCTGGACGCGCCAAAGCAAGACCATCGAGAGCTGGCAAAGCGGCAGCCACACCTTCTACCGCGTCAGTGGTCCTGCAGTGGGCCAGTTCTACATCAACCAGTTCGTCTATTTCGAAGCGCCGGGCGAGCCTTCCCTTTACGCACGCGTCACCGAGATACGCGACAAGACCGCGGTACTCAAGACACTGAAAGACTTCACCCACCTGAAAAACGCCGTGTGGGGTGTGACCAGCCGAAACCGCGAACAGAACTTCGCGCTCAACCTCTTGATGGACCCGGAAATCGACTTTGTCACACTGGCTGGCACGGCTGGTACAGGCAAGACCCTGATGGCCCTGGCAAGCGGCCTCACACAGGTGCTTGACGACCGTCGCTACACCGAAATCATCATGACGCGCGCTACCGTGAGCGTGGGCGAAGACATTGGCTTCCTGCCCGGCACCGAAGAAGAGAAGATGGGCCCCTGGATGGGTGCGCTTGACGACAACCTCGAGTTCCTTGCCAAGGGTGATGGCGGTAACGCCGGTGAGTGGGGCCGCGCGGCCACCAATGAGTTGATCCGCAGCCGCATCAAGGTCAAGAGCATGAACTTCATGCGGGGTCGCACTTTCATGAACAAGTACGTGATCATCGACGAGGCGCAGAACCTCACACCCAAGCAGATGAAGACGCTGATCACGCGCGCCGGCCCCGGCACCAAGATCATCTGCATGGGCAACCTGGCCCAGATCGATACGCCCTATCTCACAGAGGGTTCGTCAGGCCTGACCTATGCGGTGGACCGCTTCAAGGGCTGGCCACATGGGGGGCACATCACCCTGGCGCGAGGCGAGCGATCACGGCTTGCAGATTTCGCGAGCGAAATACTCTGAGTATTTCTGCTCAACGGACCACTCCAAAACGAAGAAGCCCTGGTCTTTCGACCGGGGCTTCTTCGTTTTTGGCCGCCCGTGGCAACCTCGAATTGCCGACCCGTGGATAAAGATGAAGGAGGAGATTCCAATATTTTTTACCCCCAGGGTGCCTTCGCCTGCAAACGATCGAAGCCTGCCCCTGGCGCTCACACTGTCAC
>JAABRN010000541.1 GCA_011390855.1 Hydrogenophaga sp.
AAGACCTTGTGCCAGGCGAAGAACATGATCTTCGTGGCCTACGGTTCGCAGGCCAACGTGAGCCCGTTTGACCCGAATGGCGGTGACGACCTCGGCATCTACCTCACGGTGAGCGATGACAGTGGCCTGACCTTTGCGCCGCCGGTCGAGTACTCCAACGAGCGCGGCAGCCTGTTTGACGACGAAGACTATGCCTTCGAAGCCCAGGTGGTGGCCCGCCCGGACGGTGGTCGTATCTATGGCGCCTTCAACACGGAAAACACCACCGGTTCCACGGCGGCCTACCGCAGCGCGAACATCACGGACGACGGCACAACGCCTGGTACGACACCTGGCACCACGCCCTCTACGGGTGGTGGTGGCGGTGGCTGTACCGCCGCTACGGGCAACGCACCGATCGACCCGCTGCTGCCGCTGTTCGCCGCACTCGGCCTGGCAGGCTGGGCTCTGCGCCGCCGCGCAAAAAACAGCCAGTAAGCCGCACCGAACCTCAGGCCTGACGAGCCAGGGGCTCACCCTCGAAACGCCGCACATCACTGTGCGGCGTTTTTTTGCACTTGAAAGCCCTCCTCGTTGACTTCGAAAGAAAAGCAGGCCTGCAGCTGTGATGCGCTGGCCAAGCGATCCAAAGCAGGGGCATCTGTGGCCACAGGCGCGTTCACTGAGTATGGTCAATTCAACTGGGGGAAGCAAAGCGCAATGTGGAGTCCTTTTCGACCATTTGTCCGGAAGAAACCCAGTTGTCTTCAACAGGAGGATCCATGAAACAGAACGCCACCTCGGCCCAGGGAGCTGCGCTCCTGGTCAAGCAGTTTGCATCCCGCGCAAGCAGGCGCCCACAGCCGCTCGCTCACGCCAGCCTGGCCGTAGCATCAGCATTGACGTTGCTCGTGAGCGGTTGCGGCAGTGGTTCTTCGACCACGCCCACACCCGTCACCATCATCGAGGCCAACATCGACACCCTGGCCGCTCAGATTGGGGGTGGCACGCAGGATGTGGAGCTGTACGACGACGGCACTACCCAGTGGACGCTGTACACCATGGCCAACCGCTTTGCGGCAACGCCCGTCGGCATGAACAAGGGCGCTGTGACCGAAGTCACCGTGCCTGGCTACATCCAGCACATCACCGTGGTGAAAGACTACGCAGGGGCAAGCTACGCGCTCCTGTCCATGGGCGACAAGGGCATCGGGGTGGTGGACATCACCAACCCTGTGGCCATGAGCTACCTGCGAACCATGAGCGTGGGCTACACGGCGCCCGCATTCACCACCGTGGACGGCGGAGGCAACGAATTTTCCGAGCCCGAGACGGTACACACCGACGGTGTGGTGAATGACCTTCTGGTGGACGACAGGGGCACGCCCGACACCACCGACGATCAGCTGTTCATCGCCAACGAAGCCTATGGCATCCAGAAGACCAGCCTGGCCAACCTGATCGGTGCCACTGGCGACGGCGCGCTCATCATCGACAGCCCGACGGTACAGGCCTACACGCTGACCTACGCGGGCGAAAACCCTTGGGGCGGACCCATGAGCCTGAGGATGGCGGACGGCAGGCTTTACGCGGCGCTGGGCTTCCTGGGCATGGGCATCTTCGATCCCGTCGATCTGACCGCAGTGGGTGCCTACAACCTGTACGCCGACTGCACCAACAGCGCTCAGGAAGACTGGTTCGGCTACCCGAAACGCAAGATCGCCTGCCCAGGTGCAACCGTGGGAACCGCTGTCGCTGGTGGCTTCACCCCCATCGATCCCAACACCGTCAACCTGGCCGAAGGCATGCCAACCTATCTGCAGGCCGCAGCCGAGCTGGACAACAAGAGCAGCACGGGCGGCCTGAGCTGGAACCCCTGGGCCGAGTTCGACCGCTACGGCAAGTACTACTACAACGCCCGCACGATGGACGTGGTGGATATCCCGCAAGCCGGCGGTGGTACCAAGACCATGGCTTTCGTTGCCTACGGGCTGGGAGGTCTGGTCGCTGTGGATGTCACGGCGCCCGCCGCCCCTGTGTACGCCGGCTATGTGCCGGCAGCCCCGGCCCACGGTCCGGACGAGCCCCCAATCAACGTGGACAAGAAGGGCATCCTGTCGCACTTCGGCTCCGGCATGCTGAAGGAAGCCGGCGTGATGGATGTGCGCGTGGTGTCGGATGGTGCCAGCGGCTACATGGCCTACTACACCGACCACTTTGCGGGTCTGGTGGTGGCGAGCGGTGCGGAGGATCCTGGCGCCAACTGGAAGAACCCTGGGGCGACATCCTTCAACAACGACACCGATACCAAGGTCTTCTGGCCCGACTACGAGTTCGTCACGTCTTACGACATGACGCCGGTCCCGGTGGGTGACGAGTCCTTGCCGAAATTCCTGACCGCATCGGGCAACAACTACACCGCGCCGGTGCGGCTGGTGACGGGCGAGATCAACGGCCATGGTGGCTCGCTGTTCCTCATGCCCACCATGAACACCGCCGGCGCGGGCACGGTGGATGCGGTGCAGTCGTCCGGTGCCGGTGGCGTGAGCTTCGTCGACTTCATCGATCTCGAACAGGCATCGGGCACGGCCGTGGCCAGTCGCTTCGCTGTGCCGGTGAACCTGGTCAGCACCAACGAAGTGGGTGCCAACGAAGACGGCTCGCCCGGCCAGCCAATCGCCATCGGCCATGCCGAGGGTGTGACAGTCTCGGGCAACCACCTGTACCTGGCCGATGGCCCGCACGGCGTGAGCGTGTGGACGATTGCCAACGGACTGACCCCGATCGACGATCTGCACCTAGTGGCCAACACGCTGCAAAGCGAGTACCCCACAGGCGCGGTGATGCCCACGCCCCATGCCTTCAAGGTCGGCTTTGGCAGCGACCCGACCAAGGCCTACGTGATGAGCCAGAGCCTGGGCATGCGCCGGGTGGATGTGTCGGCCGTCACCGGCGGCAGCGCACAGGTGGGCACGCCAGCCATCCTGGACGCGGCCGGTGGCATCTATGAGCACAACACCGAATCCGGCAGCATCGGTCTGACCAAGGTTGAAGGTCAGGACCATGCCTACGGCGTGACCTTTCACGACAAATACGCCATCGTGGCCGACGGCGACAACGGGCTGACCATCTACGACACAACGGCAGCAGGTGGCACAGACGCCAGCGTGGTCGCCAACCTCGGTGACTCCGACGGCGCAGGCAACCAGGGCAAGCCCCCACTGGGCCGCGCAGCCACGGTGAAACTGTGGAACGACACCATGACGGGCAAGACCTACGCGGTGGTGGCCGCCGGCGCCTACGGCATCTCAGTGGTCGACATGACCGCCTTCCTGGCCAGCGGTCAACCTGCTGATCTCGGCATCGACAAGCTGCTCAAGACCTTCGAGCCCGTGAAGTCCGACGATGACAACGCCTTCGGCTCGGCCGACGGCAAGAGTGTCGATGTGCATATCGTCGGTAGCGTTGCCTACTTCAGCTACGACAGCTTTGGCCTGGTGGCCTACCGCATGGCCGATCTGATCCGTCCCGCCACCGAGGAGCGTCCGGCCGTGGTGCCCGTCGGTCAGGCACCGGATGCTTGCCTGGCCGTGACCGACGTGACGAAGCTGAGCGCCAAGCAAGGTGGCGTGGCTGAGTGTCGCCCGACCGCTGCCGGTTACTTCAAGCTGCAGAAGTACGGCGAGGTCCAGGACGCCATGGGTGTGGTGACCACGCCGTCGCCCTATGCGGACGTGGACGGTGGCGCGCTCTACATGACGTCGCAATACTTCCCGGCCGACCAGTTGCTGAGCGACGGCAGCAGGACCTACACGCTGACCTCGCCCAGGCTGCTGTTCTACGTGGCCTACGGTCCAGCCGGTGTGGTCAAGCTCGACTGGAGCAACGTGGCGGCACCATCCGTGATGGCGATCAAGGGTGTGGTCGGTGGCGCAGCGGCAACCGCCATCAACAACGGGCGCGTCTATGTCGCGGCTGGAGCCGGCGGCCTCAGCGTCCTGAAGTAAGCAATGGCCAAACCCCGCCTGCTCCGGCAGGCAGGGTGATCCAAAGGCGCCCCTGGCTACAGGCGGCGCCTTTTTTCTGGGCGAATGCTCAGCGGCCCCTGGCCACGCAAGCCCTCGGGATACAAGGCAACGACAACATGGGAAGATCGCTTTTGTGACCTCTCCTCAACCACCGGACCCGAGCCATCCGCCCAGCGCGCCCGCGTCGCCCACGCTGGCCGAGGCCTTGGGCGTCACCCGGCCACACCCGCCCCTGTTCACCTGGCCGCCGGATACCCACCTGGCGCTGGCGATGATGGCCGCCCTGCCCGTCTGGCTGGCGCTGGCCCTGCTGTTGGGGCCGCATCTGCGCGTGCCGCTTGGCGCGTGGGCCTGGGTGTCGCTGGTGCTGGTGCAGCCGCTGCTGGAAGAGCTGGTGTTTCGCGGTCTGCTGCAAGGCCAGGCGCTGGTCTGGTTGCAGCGTGGCGGGCGGCCGCTGCGTCTGGGACCGCTGACGCTGGCCAACGTGCTGGTCACCGTGGCCTTCGTGGCCCTGCACCTGCGCGCTCAACCGCTGGCCTGGGCGCTGGCGGTGGCCGTGCCCTCACTCGTGTTTGGCCACCTGCGTGAGCGGTTCAGCAGCGTCTGGCCGGCGGTGGGCGTGCACGCGTTCTACAACGCGGGCTTCGGCCTCACGGCCTGGCTGGTGGTGGCCGGTTGAAGCGACTCAGGGGCAACCCTGCGCCATGCCGTTGATCCACTCGCGCACGAGCGCATTGCCTTCGGCGTGGAACACATGGCGGCCCAGTTCGGGCATGGCCACGCGCGGTGGATCGCTGTTGAGGCGGTAGTTGCCGAGACGGAAATACAGGAACGAGGCATCGGCGTTGCCGGGTGTCACGTCAAAGCTGAACTGCCGGTTCTGCTGACCACCCGTCGGGGCTTTGCAGATGCCCAGGCGCAGCGGCTCAGAGACATCCAGCCCCAGCCAGAGGCCGGTATTGCCCGAGCGCCCAGCGCTGTTGTGGCAGGACGCGCAGTTCACGTCGAGGTAGGCGCGGGCCCGGTCGCCGAGGCTGGCGGCGGGGTCGTTCCAGACTGCCATCACCGGCGCGGGTGCGGTGTAGCCCGCCAGCATCTGCAGGGCAGCCAGGTGGTCGAGCTGGTTGATGTCGCCCGCTGTGTAGGTGTAGCGGCGGTTCATGTTGCTGGCTGTCGGGCCGATGGCCTCGAAAGTGCCGGTGCTCACGTTGGTGGCGTGGCAGGTGACGCACTGCGCATCGGTGGGCACGGCGTAGGTGAACGGGGTGCGCGTGCCTTGGACGTCCACCAGTTCGACCGCGATGTTCTGGCCACTGCGCACCAGGGTGGCGTCACGCTCGTCGGCGTCCCACACGTAGGTCACGGCCCCCCAGCGGCCCGTGGGCTCGCGCACCATCAGGCGGGTTTCCAGCAGGCGGTTGGCCACCAGGTCGACGGTCTCACCGCCTTCGACCTGCTCGTTCTTCAGCGCACCGATGGCACCGGCGATCTGGGCCGTGGCGCGCGGAAAGAAAAAGCTCTTGGTGACGATGGCACCCACCGGAAACTGCAGCGGCCCGCTGGCCGTGTAGTCCATCTGCGTGCCGGCTGGCAGCCAGAGCGTGCGGACCTTGTGCGAGTAGTCAGAAAACAGCGGCGTGTTCAGGCTGTACGGCAGTACCGTTTTTTGCAGGCTCAGGGTCTGCCCGTCGTTCAACAGCAACCGCCAAGCCGAGAGCTTGGTCGGCGCGCTGGCCGCGCTGAAAACCACCACGCCAGACGGCGTTTCGGTACCTGGATTCGGCGCAGGTCCTGCCACAGGGTCTGACACGGGCGACAGGCCCGGTTCTGCCGCGGTGGTAGAGCCTCCCCCACAGCCAGCCAGCGCCAGCGCCGCCCATGTCACCGCGGCCACCGCCGCCCATCGCCGTTTCTGCACCGTCACGCCGTATCTCCTGTTCATTGCAAGGTCCCTTTGTGCGTGACTTCGATTCAGCCGTTCCGGTGCGAACTGAGCCGCATCAGGTCGAGCGGGCTGCGGTCGCCGGGCCGGGCCTCAACCACCGCAGGTTTCCTCTGCTGAGTAGGCAATCGCGTCCCATTCGGCCTGGGTGAGCACCTGGGGCACGTAGGTCACACCCTGGTTGAGCAGGTTGCTGTTGAAGGCGCGCAGGTGGTTGCGAGAGCCGCAGAGCAGGTGGTCGTAGACCTGAACGATGTCGGGCTCGTCCAGCACTTCGGCTTTCTTGTCGTTGATGTCCTGGATGTCTTTTTCCTCGATGAGGCAGCCCACGGCCAACGCATCGTTCAGGCTGACCCGACCCATGGCGACCAGCTTGTCGTACATCGCCTGCAGATCGGTGTTCTCGAACACGCCCGGCGGATTGCCAGCCGCGGGATCTTCCAGGCCATGTGCCTCGATGAGCCGGCGGACGGCCTCGGTATGCTCGGTCTCGCTCTCGGCGATGTTGGCAAACACCTGGGCACCCCACAGGCCGTGCAGGGCCACGTAAACGTCGTGGGCGAGCTTCTCCTCTTCACGCATGTACATCAGGCCAGCGATCTCTTCGGCTGACAGGTCGTCTTCGGGGCTGGCCGCCGCAGTGGCCTGCTCGGACATTGCGTCTTCGGTCACTTCGTCACCACCGCCGCACCCAGCCAGCACAAGACCGCCTGCCGTGACCACCATGAGCCTGAGAAAGTGCTTTCGTTTCATTCGGAATTTCCTTTGTCTTGCAGCGCAGGGGCGCCACCTGGCGGCAGTCTAGGAACAGTAAGCAGGGGCCACGGATGACAAAAATCAAGCCACTGGCCAGAGATGTAATTCGATGTCAGCAACCGGCCACCAGGCAACGCCGCGTTACGGCAAGAACAAGAGAGACACGCTGTGTAACGGGCGAAGTGAAGTACCGAGGCTCGGCCATCTGCTGTGTTGACGAACTGGCTGAACAACACGGCGCCGGGCAAGGCACCCATGCCCCGGAGGAACACGGGTCGCTTCATAGTTATCACGCTTTGATCTCATCATCACACCATTGTCCCAAATACCCCTGGGAGCATACGACCGGCGAGCCAGCCCAATCGACCGAACAGCGGGTCGATCGTCGATATGATCAAGCGATCACCCGCGCAAGCTCGTCGGTACGCCCCCGCGGCCCGCCCGACATTTCCCGTCTCCGTCTGCATGTCCACCCCCTCCGCTTTGGCCGGTCCCGGTCTCAACCAGGCCCAGCAAGACGCCGTGAACCACCTCGGCGGTCCTTGCCTGGTACTCGCGGGCGCG
>JAABRN010000542.1 GCA_011390855.1 Hydrogenophaga sp.
AAGGGAATGGGTTGAAAACAGCGCCACTCGTTGTTGCACTCCTAGGCCAGACATCCAGTCTGGCCGTCGTCGTGCGCCTAGATTGGCGCTGTTTTCAACCCATTCGCACTTGGAAAAATGGTGTGAACAGGCCCTATCGCGTGAGCACGTTGTCTCCGGCTTCACCACCTTGGCGTTCGGCATCGTAACGCGCCTGGGCGCGCATCGCCTTGATTTCCATCGGTGCGTCGGGCACCGGGTCTTCGCGCATGAGCTCCAGGAGCCGCCTGGCCACGGCATCCTCTTCCCCATACATGCGCTGGGCTGCCTCCCGACCAAAGTAGGACTCACGCAAAGCCTGCAAGCCAGCCAGCTCGGCCAGGCCTTCCTCGGGCACCAGCGGCGCCCGGCCTGGTGGGTAGGTGCTCTTCTGTGCATCCACATAGCCCACGTACTGTCCAACGAATTCGCGCGCGGCAGCAGCGGCTTCTGGCGGCAGCCCTTGAACGTGCGTTTCCAGTGCGGTGTGCATCTGCTCGGCCGCTGTCAGCGCCACCAGCGACTCCACGCCCAGGCGGGTCCGCTCGTCCAGCGCCAGTTGGCCTGCGGCATCCAGCTGGAACAGGCCGGGGCTTGCCACCGGTGACGCTGGTGGGGCGGGTGCAGGTGCTTCTGCCACCGGTTGAGCCACCACCTGAGGCGCCTCGTGGGTGCCCAGGCTGGGGTGGCTCCACCAGCGCAACGCATTCTGGTCGTCAGATTCGGCAGCGGCGGAGGTGTTGACCGCTGGGCCGGCGTGGTCGCGCAGCCCCAAGGCCCAGAACGCAGCCGCCACAGCGACGACCACCGCCACACCCCACAGTGCCGGGCTGCGCCACTTGGACGGGCGCCGTTCAGACAACTGGTGCCCGTGGCCAAGCAGGGTCTTCAGGCGATGGTCATCGAAGTGCATGGCGGCTCCCGGTCAATAGGGGCAGTTGTCTTCGTAGCGGTCAAACACCGTGCGGGTGGCGTAGCTGTCGTGAGGAGCGCCGCACAGAAAGGGCGAGTAGCGGGTGTCGCTGTCCACAAAGCGCTTCATCCAGGTCACGGCATAGCGACCGATGGGGGTGTTGGTGAAATTGGGCGTGAAGTGGCTGGCGTTGTTCAGCTCGCCGTAGGCCTTGGACACGTTGGACGACAGGCTGCTGTAGAACAGCCGCGAGTGGGTGGCGACGGACGCGATCGAGTCGCCGTCGGCACCCATGATCATGGTGGGTACGCGCACCGAGCTGTAGTTCTTGGACACGCTCCATGGGGTAAGCGGGTAGGCCGCCTTGAGAGTGGGGTTGTTCTGTGCGGCAATCAGCGCGCCACCGCCACCCATGGAGTGCCCGGCCACGGCCTGCTTGCTGGCGTCGACCCGGCTGCGCACGGTGGAGTTGGCGTTGTTGACCACGTGGTTCAGCGCGGCCATGAGCTGTGTTGCGCGGCTGGGCGGTTGGTCCAGCGTGGAATTGGTGTCGATGGTGATGACCACAAAACCGTGCGTGGCCAGGCGACGGCCCAGCCAGGCGATGCTGGACTGCCGCGCGGTGTAGCCGGGGCTGATGGCCACCACACCGTACTGCCCGGTGGCATTGGGGTAGTAGATGGTGCCGCCGCCAAAGCCGCGCGCGGCAAACGAGGAAACCGAAGACGTGCTCACCGACAGCGGACCAGCCGTGGCGTTGAGCGATGCGGAAGTGGGTGGACTGGTCTGGGCCTGTGCGGCCAAAGCCAGTGCGGCGAAGGGCAATGCAAGGGCCAGTTTGCAGGTGTTGGCGAGGCGCCGGGGGCTCGGTTGCGTGGTCATGAGGCTTGTCTCCTGAGGGGTGGAAGGATGCCGACCGGGTGACGTTTGCTTACCGCAGCATGGGCGGTAAATCGAATGGGGGTGGGTCGGCGCGCCGATAGTAGGGAACAACGTCTTGCCGCGCTTGTACTGGTTTGACATGGCTGTCATGCAGGTTCTCTGACACTGCAAACACGCCTGGTTGCGGCTTTGGACAGCGCGAAATACCGGGTGCTTTGCAGGCCGACTGACAAAGGTCATGCCATTCATGGCCTCGGCTCCCGTACAGTGGTCTACATGGCCTCCTCCGACAACTTCCCCCCACTGATCACCGCCCTGCTGAATCCAGCCAGCTTTGCCCACCCGGTGGAAACCGTGGAACTGATGGAAACCCACGGCGCCTGGGTGCTGCTGGCCGGCGAATTCGCCTACAAGATCAAGAAGCCGGTGCGCTTTCCATTCATGGACTTCAGCACCCTGGCCCTGCGCCGCAAGGCCTGCGAGACCGAGGTACGGGTGAACCGGCGCTTCCAGAACCTGGACCGGCCAGCCACGCGCCTCTACCTGGGCGTACTGGCCATCGTGGGTACGCCTGAGCAGCCGCTCTGGTGTGAGCCGGGCGAGGTAGAGGCGGGGCAGGCCATCGAGTTTGCTGTGCAGATGCGCCGCTTTGACGAGGCGTCCCGGCTGGACCACCTGTGCGCGCGCGGTGCGCTGACAAACGAGCACATGGCCGGGTTGGCGTGGCGCATGGCGGTGTTCCAGGCCCGAGCCGCAGTGGCCGACAACAGTCAACCCTGGGGCCACCCGACCGCAGCCATGCGCTGGCCGCGCGACAACTTCGACACCTTGCGCAAGATTCTGACCGACCCCGCCGATGCTGCACTGGTGCGTGAGCTGAGCGACTGGACCGAGCAGCGCTACAACGCCATTGAACCGCTGCTCTCGCGGCGCCGCCAGAAGGGCCGCGTGCGGGAGGGGCACGGTGACCTGCACCTGGCCAACCTGGTGCTGATCGACGATGAGGTGCTGCCCTTCGACGCCATCGAGTTCAACGATGATCTGCGCTGGGTCGACGTGGCCAACGACATGGCCTTTGCCTGGATGGACCTGCTGTCCCACGCCCGCCCCGGTTTGGCCAATGTGCTGCTGAGCGCCTGGCTTGACGCAAGTGGCGATGTGTCGGCGCACACCGTGTGGACCTTCTATGCCAGCTACCGCGCCGGTGTGCGCGCCAAGGTGGCGGCGATACGCCTGGGGCAACTGGGCGGTGCCAGCGGTTCAGCCGAAGCCGCTGCGTGCCTGGCCGAAGCCAGGCGCTACCTCGTCCTGGCACGGGACATTGCCCACCCACCCGCACCGCAGCTGCTCATCACGCACGGTCTCTCGGGCAGCGGCAAAACCTGGGCCTCCAGCCGCTGGCTCGCGGCGGAGGCCAGCGGACGTGCGATCCGCCTGCGCTCAGACGTGGAGCGCAAGCGACTGCATGGCATGAGCGCGCTCGCGACCAGCGGCTCCGGGCTGAACAGCGGGCTGTACACCCCAAAGTCGAATGGGGACACCTACGCGTCGCTGCTGTCGCGCGCCCGCTTGCTGCTGGCAGACGGTTGGTCGGTGCTGGTGGATGCGGCGTTTCTGCGCGCAGCCGAGCGCGCTGAATTTGCAACGCTGGCCCAGGGCGCTGGCGTGCCCTTCCACATCCTGGCCTGTGAGGCGCCGGTGGAGGTGCTGCGCGAACGCATCACCGCTCGCCAGGCGCGCGGAGCCGATGCCTCAGAGGCCACGGTGGAAGTGCTGGAGAAACAGCTGGGATGGCTGGAGCCGTTGACTGCGCCCGAACGCGAGTCCACTGTGAGGCCAGAAGCATTCGACCCGACCGTTTCGGCAGCGGTCGCACGCTAGCGCCTGTTGCACGTCAAGCTGCCATCCCGTATTTCCAAGCCTTCCCTCCAAGATGAACGAATCCATAGACTTGGGTACCTTGCGCGTGGTGATCGCCGCCGCAGATCTGGGCTCGATCAGCGCGGCCAGCGAACGGCTTCAACTGGCCGTGGCGGCCGCCAGTTCGCGCATCACCGGCCTTGAGGAAGCGCTGGGATTCCGCATCTTTGAACGATCGTCGCGCGGCGTGAAGTTGACACCAGCGGGCCAGATGCTGGTGCAGCGCAGTCGCGCGCTGCTGACCGACGCCGACCGCCTGGCACAGCACCTGCAGGGCTACAGCCAGGGCATGCAGGGCCAGGTGCGCGTGCTGGCGAACACGTCGGCATTGCTGGAAGTGATGCCGCGGCGTCTGGCGCATTTCATGGCGGCACACCCGTTGATCCACATCGACCTGGAAGAGCGCGGCAGCCCGGAAATTCCGCTGGCGCTGATCGAGGGGCGGGCCGATTTCGGGGTGGTGGATCTGCCGGTGCCGCCCGCGGGCCTGAAGTTCTCGCCGTTCTTTTCCGACACGCTGGTGCTGCTGACACCCCGCACGCATCGGCTGGCCAGCCGCAAGCGCTTGCGGCTGGCAGAGGCACTGGATGAGCCCTTCATCACGCTCTCTGACGGCACGGCCCTGTCGAACCGGCTCACGACCTCCGCGGCCAGCGCAGGGCAACCGCTGAATGTGCGCATGCGCATGCGCGGGTTCGATGCCGTGTGCCGCATGGTGGCGGCCGGTCTGGGCGTGGGCGTGCTGCCGCTTGAAGCGGTGGCTCCGCAACTGGCGCATCTGCCACTGACGGCGGTGCCGCTGACCGACCCATGGGCCAGGCGCACCCATCACATCGCCACCCGAACCGACGCGCCGCTGGCGCCGGCAGCGGCCACTCTGGTACGCGCCCTTTTGGGCTGATTCACCCGTTTCCAAGGCTTTCGCGTTTCGCGAAAGCGGCGTTTGCCGCACACCGTTGCGGCGAACGCGCAGCCGTTCATACACTGGACTCAAGCCCCACAAAAACACGCGTTGCCGCCTTGGCGACGCAGGAGAAAGCATGAGAATCACACGCGTCAGCGCCACGCCGCTGAACCTGCCAGTCGAGGTCAAGTCCCCGAGCCGGATACAAACCACCAGCCTGTCGGTCTGCCTTGTCACCATCGAGACCGACACCGGCCTCATCGGCACTGGCATGACCGCCATCACCGAGGAAGAGGTGGTTGGCAGCATCGTCAATGACATTGCTGCTCACCATCTGGTCGGCATGGACCCGATGCGCCACGAACTGATCTGGGAACGCCTGTACTGGCTGCTCACGCCGCGCGGGCAGTCGGGCTACGCCTGCCACGCCATGGCCGCCATCGACCTGGCATTGTGGGACATCAAAGGCAAGGCGCTTGAGCAGCCCTGCTGGCGCCTGCTGGGTGGTGCGCGATCCGAAGTGCCGGTGTATGCCACCTTCGGTTTTGCGTTCTTCGACCGGGACGAACTGGCCGCAGCGGCAAGTGAGTGGGTGGAACGCGGGTTCTCGCGGCTGAAGATGACGGTGGGCCACCACGCGCTACAGCGACGCGACGAACCCCGGCCGCTGGACCAGGTGATTGCGGAAGACGTGCAACGCATTCGTGCCGTGCGCGAAGCCGTGGGGCCGGACGTGCAGATCTACATCGATGCCAACTGCAGCCTCGACTACTTTCACGCCCTCGCTCTGGCGAAGAAGGTGGAGGCATACGACATCAGCTTCTTCGAAGAGCCCGTGACACAGAACGACATTCCGAATCTGGCCCGGCTCAGGGCCAAGACGTCCATCCCGCTGGCGGCCGGACAGAACGAAGGCCTGGCGTCGCGCTTCCGCGACATGCTGGTGGCACAGGCGGTGGATGTGGTGCAACCCAACGCCTGCATCAGCGGCGGCTTCACCCAGTGCGGGCGCATTGCCGGCATGGCTGCGGCGTTCAACACGCGATTCGCCAACGGCGGGGCATGGCCCCACCACAACATGCACCTGCACGCCGGCCTGGCCAATGGCTCGCTTGTGGAATACCACTCTGTTGCCGTGCAGTGCTGCGAATTGGTGTTCGACGACCTGCCCAAGCCGGAGCGTGGCGTGCTGCGGCTGCCAGAAACACCTGGCCTGGGTTTCAACCCCAACCCCGAGCGCCTGGCCGAACTGGCCAGACGACCTGGTTCGCGAGGTGCTGGCAAAGCCTGACCGAGCACAAGCGCAATCACACGAGACGAGACGAAACGAGGCAAGACATGACACAACACAAGGAGACAAG
>JAABRN010000543.1 GCA_011390855.1 Hydrogenophaga sp.
ACAAGCATGAAACCCCAAAAGCAAAACAAGACTGGCCTCTCGCTGAGCCGCCGCTGGGCGGTGGTGGCGGCCCTGGCAGCAGCCACCGGTAGCAGCGCCTGGGCGCAAAGCTGGCCAGAGAGGCCGGTGCGCATGGTCGTTGGGTACGCGGCTGGTGGCGGTGTGGACGCAATGGCGCGACTCATCGCGGCACGCATGTCGCCACTGCTGGGCCAGCAGGTGGTGGTGGACAACCGCTCGGGGGCAGCCGGGGTGATCGCAGGCGACAACGTGGCACGCGCCGAACCCGACGGGTACACCCTGATGCTGGCCGACAGTTCGCTGCTCATCGCACAGTACATGCAACCGCAGATGAGCTTTGATCCCATCAAGAGCTTCACGCCGGTGGCCGGCGTGTTCAATCTGCCCCTCGTGATCGTGGCCAACAACGACGTGCCCGCCAGGACACCGGCGGAGCTGGTGAAACTGCTCAAAGACAACCCTGGCCGGTATTCCTACGCCACCTCGGGCGTGGGCACGGTGCACCACCTCGGGTTTGAGATGCTCAAGGGCAAGACCGGCAGCTACGTGGTTCACATTCCGTACCGCGGGGCTTCGCTGATCGTCTCGGACGTCATCAGCGGCCATGTGCCCATTGGCGTGGTGAGTGCCACGGCCGCCATCGCCCAGGCACGCGGAGGCAAGTTGCGCGCATTGGCGGTCATGAACCCGGTGAAACTGAGCGGCGCGGAAGACATTCCCCCGCTCTCTGACGCCCTGCCCGGTTTTTCGGCCGTGCCACGCCTGTATGTGCTGGCCCCTGCGGGAACTCCGGCCAACATCGTGCAGCGCCTGAGCGACACACTGAAGAAAGTCATGGAGGCACCCGACATCGCGCAGGTCGCCGCACAGCAAGGCGCCGTGCCTGCCTACATGCCGGCGGGGCCGCTGGCAACTGATCTGTTGCGCGAATCTGCCGAATGGGGCAAGCTCATCAAGGAGCAGAAGATCACGGCGCAGTGAACGCGCCTGGGTGAGATCGAGCGACAGGGCCGCTGCGATTGGCAAGCCTGTGTTGTCCCTGGCTTCGATCGTCATTGCGGCTGTGCTGTAGACGAGGCTGGGTTGATCGGATCTGCCGGCTTGGCCTGGCGGAGCTTTTTTTCAAGTCGAGCCGCCGTCCCAGCCTCCCCGCAGGCGGGGGAAGTGGCGTGCAGATCTCTCTTCGCAGGTGGATTTTCAGACTCCTCCTGCACACTGGCGCCTT
>JAABRN010000544.1 GCA_011390855.1 Hydrogenophaga sp.
CGTCAGGCATCGACTGCATGCGCCGCCGCAGGAACCCCCGGATGCGCAGCGCAATCTGCTCCAGCGCATCGCGGTAAGCCTCTTCGTCGCCTTGCTGCGCCCGCGTCCAGAGAGGCTTCAAACGCGCTTCGAAGTCGTTGGAGTCGGTCTCTAAGGACATATCGCTGTAGAGACGGCTTTGGTTACAGGGGTCATTGGCAGCGAGAGCAAATACCGCGCATTCGAGCTACTGCCCACCGGACTCGCCAGGGCCGCCCCGCTTTCTGCGGTCGACCTCGTTCCTGGCCGCGC
>JAABRN010000545.1 GCA_011390855.1 Hydrogenophaga sp.
AGGGGGCAGCCTCTGCCAGGAGCGCCCCGCCCTGGTTGATCAGGTTGAGTACCGTACCCACCACGGCCGACACCCGCAGCGCATTCACCACGATGTGTCTCGATGAGGCGGCCTTGATGAGTTGTTTCATCCAATGACTTCAGAAATGACAGCAAGTAACGGGCTACCCGAAAGCAGGCAACAGCGCATGCCGTCGGCGTGCATTGTGTACCAACCCGGAAACCCGCCCCTACACGTCTTGCAGCTGCCGGACCGAAAAACTGGAGGGCTTTGGCAGAGGCTGCAAATCGCCCGACAGGACTGCCCGGTTACAGCCAGGCTTCAAATAAAAAACTTTTTCAGTTCGCTGTAACCAAGCTGCCGCCGCTTCGACAACGCAGGGTAGGCCACGTTTCTGGCCTGCCCGCCCAAAGGACATGCCTGTGGGTGGAGTCACAAAACCGCTTTCAGGAGTCCTTCATGCAAAACACCTTTACCCGCCGCACCGCCAACCGTTACGCATCCGGCGCCGCCCTGGCACTGGCCATGGGCGCCGCACTCACGCTGGCGGCCGCGCCCGTGGCTGCACAGAGTGCAGACAAAGAGAAATGCTTCGGTGTGGCCCTCAAGGGAAAGAACGACTGTGCCGCTGGCCCAGGCACCACCTGCGCAGGCACCTCCAAGGTCGACTACCAGGGCAACGCCTGGTCCCTCGTTCCCAAGGGCAGCTGCGAGAAGACCGCATCGCCCAAGTCGCCCAGCGGCTTCGGGCAACTCAAAGAGTTCAAAGAAAAGGCCTGAGGCCCCGGGCCTGCCACCACACCCAGCGCGCGCACAGATGAACCTCGCCGATCGCCAGGCCAGAGCCGTTTCAAGGCGCAACCCACTCCCCTCGCGGGGTGGGCTCGGCCTGAAGGCACAACACTTTGCGCATGTTCGGGGCACCCGCCCCGATGTGGGCTTCTTCGAGGTTCATGCCGAGAACCACCTGGTGGCGGGCGGTCCGATGCTGTGGCACCTTGAAGCCATCCGGGCCGAGTATCCGCTGACGATACACGGCGTGGGTCTGTCGATCGGTTCCGAGGCGGGGCTTGATGAAGCCCACCTCGACGCTGTCGCCAGGCTGGTGCGGCGGTTCGAACCTGCGGTGTTCTCCGAACACCTGGCGTGGTCCTCGCACGATGGCCACTGCTTCAACGACCTGCTGCCCGTGCCCTACAACCTTCCCACGCTGCAGCGGGTCTGCCGCCACATCGACCAGATCCAGAACCGCATGAGCCGGCGGTTGCTGCTTGAGAACCCTTCCACCTACCTGGGCTGGGCGGCATCCACCTGGAGCGAAGGCGCCTTCATGGCCGAGGTGGTGCAGCGCACCGGCTGCGGCCTGCTGCTGGACGTGAACAACGTGTACGTATCGGCCATCAACCAGGGCGCCGATCCTCTGGCGGCGCTGCACGAACTCCCGCTGCGCCACGCCAAACAGATCCACCTCGCCGGATTCGCCGAGTCGTTTGACGATTGGGGTGTCCGGCTGCTCATCGATCACCACGGCGCGAGTGTTTCTGACGCCGTTTGGGCCTTGTACGACGCCGCCCTGGCACGCACAGGCCCTGTTCCCACCTTGCTGGAGCGCGACCAGAACATCCCGGACTTCGCCGTGCTGATGGCCGAGATGGCCCTGGCCGAAAAACACATGGCGTGCGTCGTGCCATCTGTCAGCGGCCTTGCTTCTTCATCGACCGCTTTGCCCGCCCTTGCCACTGCCGAGGCCCAGCCATGAGCGCCGCCCGGCCTTTCCGAAGGCGCTCAGCCCCGCAGTACGCAGCACGGAGGGTAGTCCAGTGAGCCTGAACGCCTTTGCCCACGCCATGCTGGAGCCATCGGCGCCTGTCCCCGTCGAACTGATCGTGCGAAGCGGTGGGAACCTGGAACAGCGCTTCGCCGTGCACCGCAACAACACCATGGTCTCGCTGGTCGATGCCTTGCAGTCAAGCTTTCCCGTGGTGGCCGAACTGGTGGGTGAAACCTTCTTTCGCGCCATGGCCGCTGTGTATGTGCGTCAATCGCCTCCGACGAGCCCGGTGCTCTGGCGCTACGGTCAGGATTTTGATCGCTTCATCGCGCATTTCGAGCCCGCACGCAGCCTGCCCTACCTGCCTTCGGTGGCACAGGTGGAAGCCGCCTGTGCGCTGAGCCTGCACGCGGCAGACCACGTGCCGATGGACCCGGAACAGGTGGCCCTGGCCATCTCCGACGGTGACAACCTGGTTCGGCGCGGCTGCTGCCTGGCACCCACACTGGTGCCGTTGAACCTGACCCATGCGGGTGCCGCACTCTGGATGGCCCACCAGCCCGACACCCACATGGCGCTCTCCACGCTCGACACCGACCAACCGCAAGAAGTGCTGATCCACCGCAGTGGCGAAGGCGTGGTGGTTTGGGAGCCCCCGTCGGGCACGGTGGCATTGGTGCGGCACCTGATGGCCGGGCTGCGCCTGACGCAGTCCGTGGAAGCCGTGGCCCTGACAGACACCCGCTTCGACTTCGCGATCAGCCTGGGTGGTCTGCTGCACCACGGCCTCGTCGTGGATCTACCGCTGCATCACCCCTCGACACAACCACACCCATGAACGGAGTACCCCATGGAATCCCTGACCCCATTGCCCACGCCACACACCGCACCCACTTCGCTGATTGACCGGCTGGCCGACCTCGTGGCGCACTGCCACATTGCCATGAGCCGATTGCCGAACTCGCTGCTCGCATTGCTGGCGCGGTTTTCGATTGCGGCGGTGTTCTGGAAATCGGGACAGACCAAGATCGAAGGCCTGACCATCGACTTCATCAGCGGCGAATTTGAGCTGGGCTGGCCCCGCCTTTCCGAAAACGCCGTCGCGCTGTTTGAATACGAATACCAGTTGCCACTCATTTCGCCTTACCTGGGCGCCTGGATGGCTGCCTTCGGCGAACACCTGTTTCCCATTCTGCTGCTGATCGGGCTCTCCACCCGCTTTTCGGCCTTTGCGCTGCTGGTCATGACCGCCGTGATCCAGGTGTTCGTGTACCCCAGCGCCTACCCCACCCACGGGGTGTGGGCCGCCGTGCTGCTCTACCTGATGGCGCATGGCCCCGGCAAGATCTCGGTGGACGCCCTGGTGCGCTACCCTTCGCGCTGCTGAACCAGCATGGGTGGCCTGGCGCGTTTTGTCGGACGACACCTCGCAGCCTACCTGGCACGCGAGGTGCATGTGTACGGCACGGCGCCTGCCACCCCGGTGCCATGGCTCATGAGCACACTGGTGCCGGGCGATGTGCTGCTGGTCGAAGGGCACAGCCGGTTCAGCACCGCCATCAAGTACCTGACCCAGTCCACCTGGTCGCATGCTGCACTCTACGTGGGCAGCGAGGCCCTGGCCGGCGAACAAGGGGCGGCCGATGCCTGCTTCATTGAAGCCGATGTACAGACCGGTGTGCGGGCGGTGGGCCTGGCATTGTTCGCACAGCACCACACACGCATCTGCCGGCCAGTGGGCCTGCACGAGAGCGATCGGCACGCATTGATCAGGCACGCGGTTGCCCAGCTGGGCCGGCAGTACGACCTGAGAAATGTCATCGACCTCGCTCGCTACCTGCTTCCAACCCCGCCGGTGCCCGCCCGTTTCCGCAGACGCATGCTTTCACTGGGCAGCGGCGATCCCACCAAGGCCATCTGCTCCACCCTGATAGCCCAGGTCTTTCAGTCCATTGGCTACCCCGTGCTGCCGGAGGTGCGGCTGCAGGACCGCAACGATCCCCAGTGTCCCGATTGCAAGGACGAGATCTACAGGATCCGGCACCACAGCCTTTTCGCGCCGCGCGACTTCGACGTGTCGCCCTACTTCGACATCATCAAGCCGACCCTGCGGCAAGGCTTCGACTTTCATGCGGTCCGATGGGAACCTTCAGGCAACCCTGACCTTGCGCGCTCCCATCCATGAGCTTCTTTCCCTCATTGCCTGGATACGAAGGTGTTCGCCTCATCCACACCCTGAACCCCGCGACCGGTCGCACGCTGGTCGCCTTCCACATCACCGCCCCTCTAGACGCGGGGTCGCTGCAGGCCGCCCACAAGAAGCTGATCGCGGCCTGCGTACCCAGGCTGAAACCTGCCAGCACGGCTACGGGGTGCATTCCCAAACCGCCCAGGCCTTCGCCGTGTGCCTGTTCAACTTCATGAACCGCCCACTGGAAGGCCACGGGGTGAAGGGCAACCCGGGCGTGTTCAGCTCACGCGACCAAACCCTTCGCGACGAAGGCCACGGGCCTCTGGGGGCGTTTCTGGACGCGGCTGGCAAGCCTGGGACACAGGTGTGACCATGGAGGTGGTGTGCCTGTGCGCTGCATGGTGCGGCACCTGCCGCGATTACCTGCCCGAGTTCACTGCGGTGGCCAAAGCACAGCCCGGTTGGCGAATGCGCTGGGTCGATGTGGAGGACTTCGAGGCCGCTCTGGACGAGGCGGACATCACCACCTTCCCCATGGTCCTGATCGCGAACGGCGAAGGCACATTGTGTTTCGCCGGCCCTGTCACACCCCAGCAGGGCATGCTGCAGCGCCTGTGCAATGCGGCGCGCAAGGGCTCGCTGCGGCTGGGCGATGCCGAGGCCGCGACCTGGCAGCCATTGCTGAACGCCCTGCAAATTCGAAACGAAAAGGCATCCATTCAGCCTGATCATTGACTGGTCGTATCATCCGGTCATGGACGCCATGGCCTCGCTGCTCAACAGCTTCTCCCTGCAAGCCGGCGTGTTCTACACGGGCAACATCTGCGGCATTCACGATTTTGAACACGACACGCGGCGCGGTCATCTGCACCTGATCCGAAGCGGAACGGTGCAGGTGCGCGGCGTGACGCGGCGCCGCTTCACGGTCAAGGAACCCACCTTGATGTTTCTGCCGCGCCCCGATCAGCACCGGCTGGTGACCGACGATGGGCCCGGCGCCGACGTGGTCTGTGCCACGGTGCAGTTCGGTGGGTCGGGTGTCAACCCCGTCACGGCATCGCTGCCCGATCTGGTGCAGGTGCCCCTGGTGCAGATGCCCGGTGTGGACGCCTTGCTGGACCTGATGTTTGAAGAGGCCTTTCATGAACACCCGGGGCGCCAGGGCGTGCTGAATCGCCTGTGTGAGGTGCTGATGGTGCGCCTGCTGCGCCACTGCATGACCCATGGACTCACGCAGGGCGGCACACTCGCAGGGCTGGCCGACGCGCGCCTGGGGCGGGTGCTGGCTGCGCTGCACGAAAACCCCAAGCGGCCATGGGACCTGCCCGCCATGGCGCAACTGGCCAGCATGTCCCGCGCCCGATTTGCGGTGCGTTTTCGCGAAGTGACCGGCGAAACCCCGGCCGACTACCTGGCAGCCTGGCGCGTGATGACGGCGCAGCGCCTGCTGGCTCGCGGCGCATCGGTCAAGCAGGTGGCCGATGATGTGGGCTACGGCAGCGCAAGCGCCCTGTCGCGCGCGTTTGTGCGCCGGATCGGGATCGCACCGGGGCAATGGCTGCGGCAGCAAACCTTGACACCACAGACCGAGGCCGCGCCCATTCCCTGAGGTGCCTGGGTGATCAGCGACCGGGAACGTCGGGTATGGATATGGAGACGGCTGGTCGCTTGCCGAACGAAGCGACCTCTTAGCATGAAGTGGTGTTCAGCAAACGCCCCACAAGGTGACCGCTGAAGCGTTGCAACCACCACCCAGGAGTCTTCTTTCCATGCCTGCCGCCCCGTACATCCACCAGCTCAGTTCCGTCGACCACGCCAGCGCCGAAGGCACCCAGAAAGCCATCCTGGACGCTGCCCAGAAGCAGGTGGGCTTCATCCCGAACATGTACGCCAACATGGCCAACGCGCCAGCGGTGCTGAGCACCTACCTGCACGGCTATGCGCTGTTTCGCAGCGAGTCGGGCCTGACCCCCACTGAGCAGGAAGTGGTCTTCCTCGCTGTGAGCCAGACAAACGGGTGCACCTACTGCACCGCTGCGCACAGCATGATCGCGGACAAGGTCTCCGGTGTGCCTGCCCCCGTGCTGCAAGCGATCCGTGGGCAACAGCCGATCCCCGACGCGAAGCTGGCCGCACTGTTCGCGACCACCACCGACATGGTCAAGAGCCTGGGCCAGCCCAGCCCGGCGACTGTGAAGGCCTTCCTGGACGCCGGCTACCAGGAGCGCGACCTGCTCTACATCGTGCTCGCCGTGTCGGTGAAGGTGCTCAGCAACTATTCCAATCACGCCTTCGCCACGAAGGTGGACGAGCGCTTCGCCGCCTACAAGGTCGACTGATCAGGCAAGCCCATGACACCCACATTCGTTCCCCTTGCGTTTGAGCGGGTCATGGGATGTACCGCCACCGAGCTGGTTTCGTGGTTGCCTCGCGCACTGCCCGATGCTGCGCTGAACACCGATGTGCAGGATGGGCGCAGTGTGGCCGCGTGGACCATCGGTACGCTGGAACTCCGCTGGCACACCTTGCCGCCCAGACGCATCGCCTTGCTGGAGATTCCGCAATTGCGGGTGCACTTTGTTTTCCAGGGTCTGAACGACGAAGAACGCTACCGGGTGCAGAGGTGCTTCGATCTGCAAACCCATCGGGGCGGCGGCTGACCATCATTCAGGCCAGGCCACCACTTCACTGCATACCCGCCTTTCCCGGTTTCAAGTCGCTTCAAGCGGCTCGCGTTCATCAATGATTGTGGGCAGAAACTCCGTCACCGTGGGATGCACCGGCAGCGCCTCGCGCACCTGGCGCCAAGTGCCCTGGCTGGCCATGACCAGGCCAATGACCTGGATCACTTCGTCGGCCGCCATGCCGAATATCGTGGCGCCGAGAAAATACCCGCTGTCCTCGTCGATCAGCAGCTTGATGAGGCCGGTTGTTTCGCCTTCTTCCTTGGCGCGGCTCACATCCTTCATGGCGTGCACGGCCTGG
>JAABRN010000546.1 GCA_011390855.1 Hydrogenophaga sp.
TCGCTGGCTCAGAGCACTATCTTCACCATGGGATGGGTGCTCAGCGTGCGGTACAGCTCATCGAGCTGGGTGCGGCTGGTGGCCCGCACCGTGATGGTGAGCCCCAGGTAGTTACCCCCCTTGCTGGGCCGGTGTTCCACAGTGGCGGGATCGAAGCCGGGGTCGAACTGGCGCGCCACGTGCACCACGGCCTCGGCAAACCCTTCCACATGGGCACCCATGACTTTGATGGGAAAGTCGCAGGGGTACTCGATCAGGGATTCTTCCGGCGGGATGGGGCGAACGTTCATGAAAAGACAAAGCTATGAGGTGTTGAGGGACTATGGCGCTGCGTGAGGTTCGTGGCTTGCTGTCCCGGGCTTGACGGGCACCACGGGTTTCTACGTATAATGCAGGGCTTTGCTAGCCCTTGCTCTGCAACGGACGAGTAACCTGAATGTAATTTTTCTGCCGGACAATGAAACATTCTGCACCGGCTGAATCAAAACGCAAGTTCCAGGCCTCGGTTGGTCCAGAAGAAAGCCGGGCAGGCGAAGCAGATGAGGCGAATGAAGAGGTTTTCAAGCCCCTGAGCCGCGAAGAAGCGGCGCAGTGGCGTGCCCGGCAGCCGCGGTTCACGGTCTGGCGTGTGGTGCAGACGCAGGCCGTATTGGCTGTCCTGTCCGCCCTGATCGCCTGGGGTCTGCTGGGTTGGGAGATGGCCGGGTCGGTGTTCTACGGCGCCTTGTGTGTCGTGGTCCCTTCTGCAGTCATGGCTTGGGGCATTACGTCCAACCTGATTGCACGCCTCTTTCCGGGCGCGCCCAGGGCTTCTCTGGCCAGCCTGCTGTTGTGGGAGGGTGCCAAAGTGCTGCTGGTGATGGCCATGTTGTGGTCGGCACCGCGCTGGGTACCTGATCTGAACTGGCTGGCGCTGCTGGCTGGTTTGGTGGTGGCTCTCAAGGCTTATTGGCTGGAGTTCTTTTTCAAGACCCGTCGCAAGCCCTGAGGCCGATGGAATATGTTTGACTATTGATGGGTTTTTGCAAACATGGCAACTGAAGGCGTAGGACCAACACCTGGTGAATACATTCGCCACCACCTGGTCCATCTCACCAACAAGAAGCAAGAGTCCATCATTGACTTCTCCGTCATCAACATCGATTCGGTGGTGGTGAACATCATTCTGGGCATTTTTGTCTGCTACATGCTCTGGCGGGCTGCGCGCAGCGCCACTGCCGGTGTGCCGGGTCGCTTCCAGGCCGCTGTAGAAATTCTGGTGGAAATGGTAGAGACGCAGGCCAAGGGCGTCATCCACAACGCCCAGAGCCGCAAACTCATCGCCCCCATGGCGTTGGTCGTGTTCTGCTGGGTGTTCATGATGAACTTCATGGACTTGATCCCCGTGGACCTGTTTCCCCACATCTGGCACACCGTAGGCCCTGCCCTGGGTTACCCCGACTACTTGCGTGTGGTGCCCACCGCCGACCTGTCCACCACACTGGGCTTGTCCATGTCGGTGCTGGCCATGTGCATCTTCTACAACATCAAGATCAAGGGTTTGGGTGGCTGGGGCCACGAGCTGGTGACCGCTCCGTTCGGTACCAGCAGGAACCCGCTGTTCGCGCTCCTGCTCGGGGTGGTGAACTTCCTCATGCAAATGATCGAGTTCGTGGCCAAGACGGTTTCCCACGGCATGCGGTTGTTTGGCAACATGTTCGCGGGCGAACTGGTCTTCATGCTGATTGCGCTGCTGGGTGGTTACGCCGCCCTGTCCATCAGCGGAGGATTGTTCTTCGTCGGGCACCTGATAGCCGGCACGATCTGGGCTCTGTTCCACATCCTGGTCATTACCTTGCAGGCTTTCATCTTCATGACTCTGGCCTTGATCTATCTGGGCCAGGCGCATGATGCGCACTGAGGCAGCGTAACCCGCGCACTGTGTTTTTTCTTTCCCGTTAATTCAACCTTCCTCTTCCACTCAAAGGAGTCATCATGGAAAACGTTCTGGGTCTTGTCGCACTGGCTTGCGGAATCATCGTGGGCCTTGGCGCCATCGGCGCCTCCATCGGCATTGCGCTGATGGGCGGCAAGTTTCTCGAGTCGTCTGCTCGCCAGCCCGAGCTGATGAACGAGCTGCAGACCAAGATGTTCATTCTGGCCGGCCTGATCGACGCGGCCTTCCTGATCGGCGTGGCCATCGCGCTGCTGTTCGCATTCGCCAACCCCTTCGTCCTCTGATCTGAATGATTTGAGGAAGGGTGCGCTCCGGTCCTGACCCCGCGGTCTGGCTGGAGCGCTCACCACGGCAAACGCGTATCAACTCCCGAAAACACAGAAAGGCGTTGCGATGAATATCAATGCAACCCTCTTTGCGCAGGCCATCGTCTTCGCGATTCTGGTGTGGTTCACGATGAAATTCGTGTGGCCCCCCATCGCCAAGGCTCTGGACGAACGCGCGCAAAAGATTTCCGAAGGTCTGGCCGCTTCCGAGAAAGCCAAGACCGAACTGGCTGTGGCCAACCAGCGAGTGGAAGAAGAGTTGGGCAAGTCGCGCAACGAAGCAGCCACCCGTCTGGCCGATGCCGAGCGCCGCGCGCAGGCAGTGATCGAAGAGGCCAAATCCCGTGCCAACGAGGAAGCCGCCAAGATCATTGCCGCTGCCCAGGCCGATGCCGAGCAGCAGATTGTCAAGGCCCGCGAAGCCCTGCGCGAGCAGGTGGCTGGTCTGGCCGTCAAAGGCGCCGAGCAGATTCTGAAGCGCGAAGTCAACGCTGGCGTTCACGCCGAGCTGTTGGGTCGCCTGAAGACCGAACTCTGAACCCCGCACAAGGTTGACCATGGCCGAACTCGCCACCATAGCCCGCCCGTACGCCGATGCGCTGTACCAGGCCGTCAAGAACGACGCGCCTGCTGCTGCGCAGTGGCTCGATGAACTGGCCGCGCTGGCCAGCAACGACCAGTTGCTCCAGTTTGCCGACAACCCCAAAGTCACCGCCGAACAAGTGTTCGACGTGATGGCCGGCATCGTCAAGCAGCCGCTGCCCGAAAAGGCCCGGAATTTCCTTCGGGCCCTGATCGAAAACGGTCGTCTGGTGGCACTGCCCGAAGTGGCACGTCAGTTCCGTGAGCAGATGAACCGGCAGTTGGGCAGCTTCGATGCCGTGGTGAACAGCGCTTTCCCGCTGGATGCTGCCGCTCTGGCCGATCTGGCTGTGGTGCTGGAAAAGCGTTTTGGCCGCAAGTTGAACCTTGAGGTGGTGGTGCAGCCCGAGCTCATTGGCGGGGTGCGTGTGGTGGTCGGAGACGAGGTGCTGGACACGTCGGTCAAGGCCCGTCTGGAACAAATGAGAGCGGCACTGACGGCGTGAGCTGCAGTGTGCCCCTAGCGTCACTTTTTACGAAAGAAGGAAAGAGTCATGCAACTCAATCCCGCAGAAATTTCTGAGCTGATCAAGTCCCGCATCGAGGGCCTGGCCCCCTCGGCCGACGTGCGCAACCAGGGCACGGTGGTGTCGGTCACCGACGGTATCGTGCGCGTGCACGGCCTGTCCGACGTGATGCAGGGCGAGATGCTGGAGTTCGCCCCCACCGCCGACGGCCAAGCCACTTTCGGCCTGGCCCTGAACCTGGAGCGTGACTCCGTGGGCGCCGTGATTCTGGGCGAGTACGAGCACATCTCCGAAGGCGACATGGTCAAGTGCACCGGCCGCATTCTGGAAGTGCCTGTGGGCCCCGAACTGATTGGCCGTGTGGTCAACGCCCTGGGCGCACCCATCGACGGCAAAGGCCCCATCAACGCGAAGATGACCGACGTGGTGGAAAAAGTGGCTCCGGGCGTGATCGCCCGCCAGTCCGTGGACCAGCCGGTACAGACCGGTCTGAAGTCCATCGATTCCATGGTGCCCGTGGGCCGTGGCCAGCGCGAACTGATCATTGGCGACCGCCAGACCGGCAAGACCGCCGTGGCCATCGACGCCATCATCAACCAGAAGGGTCAGAACATGACCTGTATCTACGTCGCCATCGGCCAGAAGGCGTCGTCGATCAAGAACGTGGTGCGCGCGCTGGAACAGCACGGTGCCATGGAATACACCATCGTGGTGGCGGCATCGGCCTCCGAGTCGGCTGCGATGCAGTACCTCTCGGCCTACTCCGGCTGCACCATGGGCGAGTACTTCCGCGACCGCGGCCAGGACGCCCTGATCATTTACGACGACCTGTCCAAGCAGGCCGTGGCCTACCGCCAGGTGTCCCTGCTGCTGCGCCGCCCGCCAGGCCGCGAAGCCTACCCCGGCGACGTGTTCTACCTGCACAGCCGTCTGCTGGAGCGCGCAGCCCGCGTGAACGCCGACTACGTGGAAGCCTTCACCAAGGGTGAAGTCAAGGGCAAGACCGGCTCGCTCACCGCGCTGCCCATCATCGAAACGCAGGCCGGCGACGTGTCCGCTTTCGTGCCTACCAACGTGATTTCCATCACCGACGGCCAGATCTTCCTGGAAACCAACCTGTTCAACGCCGGTATCCGCCCCGCCATCAACGCCGGTATCTCGGTGTCGCGCGTGGGTGGTGCTGCCCAGACCAAGCTCATCAAGAGCCTGTCGGGCGGTATCCGTACCGACCTCGCCCAGTACCGCGAACTGGCCGCGTTCGCACAGTTTGCTTCCGATCTGGACGAAGCTACCCGCAAGCAGCTGGACCGTGGTGCCCGCGTGACCGAGCTGCTCAAGCAGGCTCAGTACGCTCCCCAGTCCATCAGCCTGATGGCCTCCACCCTGTTCGCTGTGAACAAGGGTTATCTGGACGATGTGGAAGTGAAGAAAGTGCTGGCGTTCGAGGCTGGCATGCACGCCCACCTGAAGGACAAGCACGCTGCCCTCATGCAGAAGCTGGAGACCAACAAGGCCATGGACAAGGACGCCGAGGCCGAGCTGGCAGGCGCCATTGCCGAGTTCAAGAAGACCGGTACTTACTGAGCGGCGTGATCGCGACCATCTAAGGAGCATCAATGGCAGCAGGCAAGGAAATACGCGGCAAGATCAAATCGGTGGAGAACACCAAGAAGATCACCAAAGCCATGGAAATGGTGGCCGCCTCCAAAATGCGCAAGGCGCAGGAGCGCATGCGCATGGCCCGGCCTTACAGCGATAAGGTGCGCCAGATTGCGGCCAACCTGAGCAAGGCCAACCCGGAGTATGTGCACCCGTTCATGACGGTGAATGCCGACGCGAAAGTGGCGGGCATGATCGTCGTGACCACCGACAAGGGTTTGTGCGGTGGCATGAACACCAACGTGCTGCGTGTGGTGACCAACCAGTTCAAGGACCTGCAGGCCGCCGGCAAAACCGCGGAGGCGGTGGCCATTGGCAACAAGGGTCTGGGTTTCCTGAACCGCATTGGCGCCAAGGTGGTCTCGCACGTCACGGGCCTGGGAGACACCCCGCACCTGGACAAGCTCATCGGCCCGGTGAAGGTGCTGCTGGACGCGTACACGGAAGGCCGCATCAGTTCGGTGCACCTGTGCTACACCCGGTTCATCAACACCATGCGCCAGGAGGCGGTGGTGCAACAACTGCTGCCACTGACCGCCGAGTCTCTGGACGAAGGCGAAGCCGGGCACGACTGGGACTACATCTATGAGCCCGACGCGCAGACGGTGATCGATGAACTGCTGGTGCGTTACGTGGAAGCACAGGTCTACCAGGCGGTGGCCGAAAACATGGCGTCCGAGCAGTCGGCACGCATGGTGGCCATGAAGGCCGCCACCGACAACGCCGGCAACGTGATCAGTGAACTGAAGCTGGTTTACAACAAAACCCGACAGGCCGGCATCACCAAAGAGCTTTCGGAAATTGTGGCAGGCGCCGCGGCCGTTTGAGGCCGGGTACTCAAGAATCTAGAGAAAAGGACAGGTTTCAATCATGGCTCAAGCTCAAGGCAAGATTGTTCAATGTATCGGTGCCGTGGTGGACGTCGAGTTCCCCCGTACCGAAATGCCCCGCGTATACGACGCGCTGAAGATGGAAGGCTCTGCCCTGACGCTGGAAGTTCAGCAGCAGCTGGGCGACGGCGTGGTGCGCACCATTGCGCTGGGTTCTTCCGACGGCCTGCGCCGCGGCATGACCGTGACCAACACCGATGCCCCCATCACCGTGCCGGTGGGCAAGGCCACGCTGGGCCGCATCATGGACGTGCTGGGTAACCCCATCGACGAGCGCGGCCCGGTGGACCAGACCCTGACGGCTTCCATCCATCGCAAGGCACCGGCCTATGACGAACTCAGCCCCTCGCAAGAGCTGCTGGAAACCGGCATCAAGGTGATTGACCTGGTGTGCCCGTTCGCCAAGGGCGGCAAGGTGGGTCTGTTTGGTGGCGCCGGTGTGGGCAAGACCGTGAACATGATGGAACTCATCAACAACATCGCCAAGGCGCACTCGGGCTTGTCCGTGTTTGCCGGTGTGGGCGAGCGTACCCGCGAGGGCAACGACTTCTACCACGAGATGGCCGACTCCGGCGTGGTGAACCTGGAGGATTTGCCCGAGTCCAAGGTGGCCATGGTGTACGGCCAGATGAACGAGCCCCCGGGCAACCGCCTGCGCGTGGCCCTGACCGGCCTGACCATTGCCGAGTCCTTCCGCGACGAAGGCCGTGACGTGCTGTTCTTCGTGGACAACATTTACCGCTACACGCTGGCCGGTACCGAAGTGTCCGCGCTGCTGGGCCGTATGCCTTCCGCCGTGGGCTACCAGCCTACGCTGGCCGAAGAAATGGGCCGCCTGCAGGAGCGCATCACCTCCACCAAGGTGGGCTCCATCACCTCCATCCAGGCCGTGTACGTGCCTGCCGACGACCTGACCGACCCGTCGCCCGCCACCACCTTTGCCCACCTGGACTCCACCGTGGTGCTGAGCCGTGACATTGCCGCGCTGGGTATCTACCCTGCCGTGGACCCGCTGGACTCCACCAGCCGCCAGCTGGACCCGCTGGTGGTGGGTGAAGAGCACTACCAGGTGGCCCGCGCCGTGCAGGGTACGCTGCAGCGCTACAAGGAACTGCGCGACATCATTGCGATTCTTGGCATGGACGAACTGGCACCCGAGGACAAGCTGGCCGTGGCCCGGGCCCGCAAGATCCAGCGTTTCCTGTCGCAGCCTTTCCACGTGGCCGAGGTGTTCACCGGTTCTCCCGGCAAGTACGTGACCCTG
>JAABRN010000547.1 GCA_011390855.1 Hydrogenophaga sp.
GGGCGCCACCCATTCGTGGGTCTGTCCCTCCACTGAAAGCGTGACCCGTGCCCGGCTCACTGGCAGCAAATCGGTCTGGCCGCGCAGCCTGGGCTGGCCGGGCGGGAGCACCAGGTCGGCCACCAGGTACAGGAAGGCCCCGGCGTAAGCGCGGTTGCCCACCGCCACGCACAGCTGGCCACCTTCTGGCCAGCGCAGCGCGCAACCACTCATCTCCACCGCCTGGCGTGCCTTGAAAGGGTCGTCAAAGTCGAGAGCGGAAAACGGCAGCACCACCGGAGTGATGTTGCCATTGACCAGCACCGGCGCGTGCGCATTGATCAATGCGAGCTGGCCGGTGGGGTGGCGCAGCTGTGCGGCGATGCTGGAGAGGCGTTGGTGAAAGCCCGCTTCGTACTGTTCGCGGCTGCGCTGCCGTTCTTCGGTCAGCAGGGTCACCGCCAGTGCCAGCGTGGCCAGTGCCAGCAGCACAAAGGCCCCATGAAACACCAGGCGCCGGCGAAACGCCGCCAGCGGCAGGCGCGGCAGCGCCAGCGGCGGCAGGGCAGGCACATCCAAGGGCCCGAGCTTCACACAGAGATCCCGGTGCGCAATTGACCCATTCCAGGCGCACCGCGGAACCGGCTCTGCCGGGCCGCGGGTGCGGTCCCCCTCCCGCCGAAGGCGAGCGAGGGGGAAGACGCAAAGCGGCGCAGGGGGTGATTCATCGTGCCCAACGGAAGCCGCGCATGGGGACGTTTTCGACCGCGTCAAACGCAGGGTCCACGTCACGAAACGCTTCGCGAATGCTGCTCACGTGCTTGCGCACGTTGTCGCGGTTGCGCCCGCTTTTGACCACTTCGAACAGTTCTTCGTAGCTCACCACCTCGCCCTTGCGCTGTACCAGCGTGGCCAGGATGCGCTGGGCGGTCAGCGGCAGGTTGATGCGCTGGCCGCGCCAGGTGGGGCTGCGTTGCCACAACGGGTCCAGGCAGAGTTCGTCCGCCAGCACGGGTGGTGCGTCCGCCTGGCGCTGGCGCGCGGTGCGCAAGATGTCCAGAAAGGTCTCGACGAACTCGGCTTCTTCAAACGTGGTCTTCTGCAGGTAGTCCCAGGCGTCAAGCGCCTTCATGATGCTGCGGTAGATGGCCGCCGGCATGGCAGAGACCACCAGCACCGGCGTGCCCTGGTGCAGCTTGTTGATGGTGTTGATGATGGCCACGCCGGCGTGCCGCTCGCGCCCCAGCTCGATATCCAGCACCACCAGGTCGTAGCGCTCGCGGGCCAGCGCGGCTTCGGCGCTGTCGCGGTCGAACCACTGGTCGATCTGCATGTGCGGACGGGTCGCACGGATCCAGCCGCACAGCTGGTTGCTGGTCGGGCGGTCGTCTTCAATCACGGCGACTTTGTCCATGCGCGGATTATCGAGGGCTGGCTGAGGCGACCCTGTGAGTTTTTCTTCCCGGGCGGGCAGGAACACGGGCGCGAGCGCCCTGGCGGCTTCCGGGGCATGTGCGGACCATTGCGGTCATGGTGCTGCCCGTTGGGGGTGGTGCCCACCACCGTAGGAGAAACCACCATGTCTTTGTCCGATGCCCTGTCACGCGCCTGGCGCCGCCTCAGAGGCAAGAGCCACAACCTTGAGGCAGATGCGCCCGAAACCGAATTTGCACCGTCGACCGGCACCCCTGCTCCAGCGAACGCGAGGCCGTACCGCCCCATGCCCATGCCCCGGGTGGATCTTCAGCCGCTGGTGGTGGGCGTGCTGGTGGTGTCGCTGGTTTCTGGAGCCGCCTGGGTGATGGTCAAGTACCCGCCGGTGCGGCAACTGGTGCCGGGGGAACTGGCGGTGCGCAGCAACCAGCTGACCGGCGACACCACGGTCTGGCGCAGTGGCAGCCTGTGGGCCTGGCCCGGCATTCACCGCGTCACGGTGCACGACCTGCATGACCGCCACTGGGAGGCCACCGCCATGGCGCGCGCCGACGGGCCTGAGCCGGCGCAGACGGTGGAAGGTCTGTCGATCGGCATCGCGCTCAAGCTGCGTTACGCCATCGACGTGAAACAAAGATCGGGCGCCCAACTGCACAGCCTGCCCGCCAACCTGGACCAGCAGATCGTGGAGCCTGCGGTGCAGGCCACGGTTTACAAGATTGTTTCACGCCACACCGTGCGCGAAATTTTCTCGTCGCAGCGCGGGCAGATCGAAGAGGCGATGGTTCGCGAGATCGGCACCCGGCTGGCGCGCGACGGCCTGGTGTTGCGCTCGCTGCACATCGGCCAGATCGACCTGCCCGCCGACTACCGGCGTGGCATGGAGGTGCTGCTGACCGAAGGCCTGGAGGCGGAAAAAATGCGTTACACGCTGGAGCTGCGCGAGAAGCAGGTGCGCGAAGGCGAGTTGAGAGCCAATGCCGACAAGGCACGGCGCGAGATCGCTGCTGAGGCCGCTGCACGCGAACAGATCATTGCCGCCAAGGCGCAGGAAGAGGCCATGAAACACGTGCTGCCGTTCAAGCAGCGCCAGATCGAACAGCGCAAGCTCGAAGCCGAGGCCTCGCGTGTGCAGCGTGTGCAGCAGGCCAAGGCCAACGCCGAGGCACGCGAGATCGAGTCGCAGGCCGAAGCCGATGCGCGCCGCAAGCTGGCCGACGCCGAAGCCTACCGGCAGGCCAGTCTGGGCAAGGTGCAGGCCGAGCAGATGGCGGTGGAAGGCGCGCTCATCACCCGCCACCCGTTGCTGATCCAGAAGACCATGGCCGACCGCCTGAGCGACAAGGTGCAGGTGATCATCGCTTCGCCGCCGCAGACTGGGGGTTTCATTGGCGACCAGTTGCTGGGCACGACGACCGCCGCTGCCCCGCGTGGCAGGCAGGTGACCTATCTGGAAGACGAACACCGTGTGGTGGAGAGATAGATAGAAGACACCCCCCGCGTCGCCATAGGCGCCACCCCCCTTGAAGGGGGGCGGTACCAGCGGCCCGGCAAAGCCGGTTCCGCGGTACCCCTTGATCGAGACATCTCGTTCGAGCAGGCCACAGGGGCTGCAGTGCCTCTGGTTTTGATCTTCCTTCGGTTTGGACTGCGCTTCAGCGCAATGGAGCATTGGAAATGACATGCACAACTTCAAGACTGGTTGCCTTCGCGCTTGCGGTGGCGCTGGCGTTCACCTGCGCGGTCTCGATGGCCGCCGCTCCCGCGCCCATCCCGGCGGTGGCCGTGATCACGCGCGACATGGCACCGCTGCGCGCCGCCCCGGCAGCGTCGGCCGCGCGCTCCAGCGTGCTCTGGCGTGGCGAACTGCTGGAGGTGCGCGGCTTCCGGGGCGAGTACGCGCAGGTCTGGGACCACCACCGCGAGCGCGGCGGCTTCGTGTTGCGCGAGCAACTGCACCCGCTTCAGACCGCAGCCGCTGACGTGCCTGGCCTGCAGGCCTTGCTGGCTTTCGTGAGCCAGCAGCCGGGCGACGAGACGCTGGGCCTGGCGTTGGCCGCCGCCGTGATGCAGGCGCTGCCGGCGCAAGAGTTGCATGGTCCTGCCGAGGCCGCCGTGCTGGATGCCATTGCTCGCCAGGCCGACCGGCTCGGCGAGCGGGCCACGCGCGGTGCTGGTGAGCGCAGCCGCGACCAGACCACCTTGACCGCGCATCTGGACATCGCCGCACGGCACGGGGTGCGCTTTCTCAGTGTGGCCGCAGGTGATGCCGTGGTGCATTGTTATGAGGGCGATGCACACCGGCGGCTGCTGGCAAACCGCCACGCCTCCCCCGAGCAGCGCGCACGAGCGGTGCTCTCGCTCACGCGGCCCGACTGTGTGGCCGAACCGCTGCGCCCTGCTGAACGCGAGGCGCTCGATCAACAACGCGACGACCTGCTGGCCCAGGTGCCCACTGATGGACTTGCGCCGCACTGGTCCGCCCGGTTGCAGATCCGCCAGGCTGAGGTGCTCAGCCGCCTGGCCTTTGCGGCGGCACGCCGCAGCGACACCTTGGCCGCCAGCGCAGCCGCCCGCCTGGCCATGGACGCCTTGACCTCAGCCGCGACCGACGACCTTTCTGAGGCAGACCGGCGCGAATACAGGGAGGCGGTGCTGCGCACCAACGCGGTCCGCTGGGCGGCGACGCCTTCGGCCGCCACCGTGCCACCGGGCTTGCCGCTGGCGCTCGAAACCCAGGCAGATGGCCAGACCTGCGTGTGGCTGCACGAAGAGAAGAACGCTCAGAAAGTGCTCGCGAAGCGCTGCACCTGGGGCCAGGTCTGGACCGCGTCGGCACAACGCAACCGTGAGCGCAACGCCATCGCGCTGGCGGTGCAGCCCATCGACGGCTGGCGCGAGCTCTGGGTGTTCCGCCAGACGCGCCAGGGATGGGAGGTGCTGGTGCAGCCACCCGCTGCCCTGCTGCCAGGCGTGGGTTTCGCCGAGTTCGCCGGCTGGGTGCCCGGCGGAAAAAGCATGCTGATTGCCCGGGAGGCCGTGGCCGAAGGTCGCACCATCCGCCGTTTCGAGGTGGTGAGCCTGGACACACTGACGCCAGACCGCATTGCATTCGCACCCGATGCACTGGGTGCGTTCAACCGCTGGGCCGATGCTGGGTGGAAGCGAATGTCGCTGGCGCCGCGGTGAAGGGGATGGGACACCAAAGACGCTCCCGAAGGCTCATTGCGCAACCTTGATTTTCCGGCGTGCCCACCGCCTGGACGGCAGACGTTTTGCCCGCACCCATGCTGCCGATCAAGGTGACTGGGTTTGCTTTCGTGGGCCTACCCGATGCCAAAGCGGCTACGGATGCTGTGGAACAGCGAAGAGGCCACGCCGGTTTGAGCGCCTGCGGCTGGGTTGGGCTCGGCTTGGTGCGCGTATTGGTGAACCAAGAGTGGTTGAAGCTTGCTGTGTTCTGTGGTTTCAAGCAGCCCTTGCATATCCAGCTCACGCAGAAAAGTCAGGCATACCGTGGCAGGCAGGCGGGACAACATCGTGAGTTCGTTCAGGCTCATGACCCTGCGCGACAGCAGCGTGGCCATCCTGACCCGTCGCACGTCTTGCGCCAGCACGCCCACGCCTGGCCAGCGTTTCAGCCTGAATCCCGTGTGGTCGTTGTGTAGCGGGGTTTCCCGATGGGCCTCCACCTCCAGACTCCCTGCTGCGTTGGCAATCGCGCTCGCTTCTGCTGAGGCCGCCACCGAGACCACGGATGAACCGCCAGACCCACCCGTTGCAGGAGCCACATGGCGAGCCTCTTTCAAGAGGCCTGTCTCGATGGAGTTGAGCCAGCCAACCAGGAGGTCCGACCGGATCGGGCGGGGCATCTCGCCGCGGTTTGCATGGCTGCCAGGTGCGCTGAGCCGCTTCACACAGGCGCGGGGCCCAGCTTTCAGCACATAGCTTCGCGCGGCCACGCCCACATCAACCAACAGTGCGTCGAAGGGGGGTGCCGTGGTCAGCGTCCAGATGAACGCAGGATCCAGGCGGTGCAACCGGATAAGGGTGGCCACCAGAGACTGTTCGGATGCTGAGAGGCCAATCACGCCTAGCTTGAGGGATTCCATCAGGGGCGAGTTAAGTGGTGAGTGCGCATACACGCATAGTTTTGCGAGTTTTCGATCCGCCGGAATGAGCAAAGTCGATTGTCTGAGCTTGCTCTGGGGCTCGGGGAGGCCGGCGAGAGGTTTGCCGCTGCTCCGTGATGAATGCCACGTGCATTTGGGCGATTCGTTTGAATTTGTATGCATTCGCTCGCCAGGCTCTTCGCGAACCTAGCGTGCGCACAGCACCGGTCCAACCGTCTCTACCAACGGTCCCGGGCTGTGGCAAAGTACCAAGTTTCACCACTCGCCATGAAAGAAGCTAGCTCATGACTTCATATGCAATCGTCACCGGAGCCGGCAGCGGTATTGGCCGTGCCTGTGCTCTGGGCCTGCTGGCCGAAGGCTGGCATGTGGCATTGTTGGGCCGGCGGGCTGACGCCTTGCAGGCCACTGCCGAAGCCGCAGGCGACAACGCCGACCGCGCCCTTGTTCTGCCCTGCAACGTGGCCGACGACGAGGCCGTGGCGGCCGCTTTTGCTCTGGTGCGTGAGCGCTTTGGACGGCTGGATTTGCTGTTCAACAACGCCGGTGGCGGTCTGGGAGCCAAGACCCCCGACCTGGTGAGTGCAGCCGAATGGCGGCAGGTGGTGGACGTGAACCTGAACGGCGCGTTCTACTGTTTGTCGCAGGCCTTCAAGCTCATGAAGGAGCAGAGCCCCATGGGCGGGCGCATCATCAACAACGGGTCCATCTCGGCCTACGCGCCACGCCCGGGCTCCATCGCCTACACCGCTACCAAACACGCCGTCAGCGGTCTGACCAAAACCGCCGCGCTCGATGGCCGGCCCTTCGGTATCGCGGTGGGTCAGATCGACATTGGCAATGCCGCGAGCGAACTGACCGCCCGCATGGCCGAGGGTGTACCGCAGGCCGATGGCAGTGTGCGCCCAGAGCCTCGCATGGACCTGCAGGCGGTGGTGGACACCTTCATGGGCATGGCGCGTCTGCCGCTTTCGGCCAACGTGCTGTTCACCACGGTCATGGCGACCAACATGCCTTACATCGGGCGCGGCTGAAAAGGCCTGTGCGTACCCATCCATCGAGCGCTGATGAGTGCCCAGGTCAGCATGGCCCTGACCTCATCACCTTGTTACGCCGGTAGATTGCTTGCCCGGCAATGAGGTGTATCTGTCGTTTGGGGCCGGCAGACACCGACGTACCTTGGCAGATCCGAGCAACCAGAGCGTTGATGGGGCCTGGCAAAACTGATGTCTGCCATGACGTCGGTGGCACGGCGCACGCCGTGTTCGACAGCTGCCCGATCGCCTTGGCGGTCGACAAAGGGGGTCAACTCGACGATCATTGATTCCGGTCAAGCGGTGATGAAACAGCACGCCGGAAACGCAGGTGGCGAGGCCGTTTCAGAAGACAGTTGACCAATACAGCCCCCCGCGCGTGACGGAGTTGGCGCTGGCCTGCTGGAAGCGGGCGCCGAACCACACTATGCTAGGCGGATAGCGTGCGACGGGGCGTAGACAGAGCCCGTGCAAATGAATTTGACGGAATCCACCGGCGGAGAAAACATGGCGAGCGATTTGGACACGGTCAGGGTGCTGCGGGCACTCTTCAACGACATGCCGCGTG
>JAABRN010000548.1 GCA_011390855.1 Hydrogenophaga sp.
CACGAAGTTCTCGAAGCCCAACCGATCCTCGCTCTGGCGGTCGCCCGCCAGCCCTGCCGTGACGGTGAGCTTGCCTCCTGCGTAATCGCGGTCGAGCCGCCAGCGTGCGTTCCAGCCGCTGTAGTCACGATCCAGGTCGATCAGGCCGCCAGCGCTGCTCGGCGGGTTCTGCGCACCAACGGGAACGGCCAGAAACTGGCGCACGGCACGCTGACCGGCATAACCCATGAGCTCGATTCGATGTCCGCC
>JAABRN010000549.1 GCA_011390855.1 Hydrogenophaga sp.
GGGTGTTGAAGTTGATCGCCGCCGCATTCGTTTGCTGTGGATCTTCGTCGAACTCGGCGCGTGTCAGGCCCAGTGGGTCAAGCGCCTGAGTGGTCTGGCGGTTGAAAACCAGCACGGTGCGCCCGCCTTCATGGGGCCGGCTGAGCTTGAGGTTGCCGGTGCTGCGCGAAGCGGCCGACTGGGCGCGGGTGCCGTCGGTCTCGAAAGTGTTGGCATCCAGCGTGTAGGACCAGCCGCGCTCGCCCTGTTTTCCGGTTTGCCCCGACAACTGGCTGGACAGACGCCACAAACCGTCGGAGCCTGCGGCGGCGCCGGTGCGCCACTCACCAGGCCGTTGTCCGTCCCTTGTGTACAGAGCGATCACACCACCGGCCGAAGCGCCGTAAAGCGCCGAGTACGGCCCGCGCACGATCTCGATGCGGTCGGCGCTGCCAATGGGGAAGTTGGCCGCCTGGCCTTGCCCGTCAGGCGAGCTGGCGGGTATGCCATCCACAAACAGGCGCACGCCGCGCACCCCGAACGGGGAGCGCGCACCGAAGCCACGGACCGAAATCTGCAGATCCTGTGCGTAGTTCTGGCGGTTGCGCACCACCAGACCCGGCACCCGACCCAGCCCTTCGGAGAGGTTGATCTGCAACTGACCGGCGCGCAGTTCTTCGCCGTCGATGACATCCACCGAACCCGGTGAGCGCCAGCGCTCCTCGAAGCTGCCCTGGCCGGTGATGACCACCGGCGCGAGCGCGCCTGCGGTGTCTCCCGTGTCAGCGGTGGTTTGGGCCTGCAAAGCGAAGCTGACGACGCACAGGCCGCAGGCCACGGCCAGTGCGTGCGGAGCAGGTCTATTTTTTCGGCCGAATGGCATCGGCAGTGCCTTGAATGAACGCCTTGATTTTCTGAACGTCATCTGTGCTGAGTTTTCCGGTGAAGTCGGGCATGCCACGCGCGGTGGCCGGGCCTTTGTAGACAAACTTTTCGAGGTTCTCGATGAACGAAGTGTCCATGTATCCGAGGTTGGGAATGTTGCCTCCCCTGTCCACACCGGGTACGCCGTGGCAGAACACACAATTGCTGACATAAAGCGCGGTCCCGGCCGGCACGTGTGCCGGATCGTATTTCACGCCTTCGACCAGTTTGCTCAATTGGTAAGCCACGTGTGCGGGAGGCTGGGCTTTTCCACCCACAGCGAAGGTGTACACCGTACCTGGACCCATGCGGTCGGTGGCGCGCTGGGCCAGGCCATACACGCCGCCCCAGCCCACGGCAATCGACACGTACTGCTTTCCATCGACCAGATAGGTCGAGGGTGCCGCGATCACGCCCGTGCCGGTGGGTGCTTCCCACAGCTGCTCGCCAGTGGTGGCGTTGTAGGCGATGAAGCGCCCGTCGGCCGTTCCCTGGAACACCAGATTGCCGGCGGTGGTGAGCGTGCCGCCGTTCCAGGGTGAGATCTGCTCCTTGGTCCATGCGGCCTGCTGCTTCACCGGGTCCCAGGCCACCAGGCGCCCAAAGGGCTTGCTGGTGGGTGGCTCCACGTTGGCGAAAGTGGCGGTGTTCCAGCCCATGTTGGAATGCGGCTCACCCGGACGGTCTGCGTTGAACTTCCAGTCCTTGTTGTCCATGAGGGTGAGGGGCACGCCCTGCACCGGCATGTAGACCAGGCCGGTCTGCGGGTTGAACGACATGGAATGCCAGTTGCGTGCACCGAACGCGCTCGGAATGATTTCACGCGGACGGTCGGCCGTGCGCGCAATCGCGGTCTCGATGGGGCGCCCGTTCTGGTCGTAGCCAGTGGCCCAGTTCACATCCACGAAGTTCTTCGCCGAGATGAACTGTCCGTTGGTGCGGTCGATCACGAAGAAGAAGCCATTCTTCGGCGCGTGCAGGATCACCTTGCGTGGCTTGCCGTCCAGGGTCAGGTCAGCCAATATCATCGGCTGCGTGGAGGTGTAGTCCCAGTTGTCGGCGGGTGTCTGCTGGTAGTGCCAGACGTACTTGCCTGTGTCCGGGTTGAGCGCCACGATGGACGCAAGGTACAGGTTGTCGCCGCCAGCCGGGCTGCGCTTCTTGTGCGCCCAGGGCGAACCGTTGCCGGTGCCGATGTACATCAGGTTCAGCTCGGGGTCGAATGCCATGGCGTCCCAGGCGGTGCCACCACCACCGGCTTCCCACCATTTGCCTGCTGGGTCCCAGGTCTTGGCGGCACGCTCCATCGACTCGTCTTCGAACGGCTTGCTCGGGTCGCCCGGCACGGTGAACCAGCGCCATTTCTGGTCGCCGGTCTTCGCGTCATAGGCGGTGATGTAGCCGCGAACGCCGTATTCGGCGCCACCGTTGCCGATGATCACGTTGCCTTTGAACACGCGCGGTGCACCGGTGATGGTGTAGCTGAACTTGCGGTCGATGATGGTGTCTTTTTCCCACGCCACCTTGCCTGTGGCCGCGTCCAGCGCGATCAGGCGGCCGTCGTAGGAGGCCACAAACGCCTTGCCCTCGTGCAAGGCCACACCCCGGTTGACCACGTCGCAGCAACCTTTGTAGCCAGCCTCGCGAGGCACCTTGGGGTCATACGTCCATATGCGCTTGCCGGAGCGCACGTCCACCGCGTGCACGATGCTCCACGACGCAGTGACGTACATGATGCCGTCGACCACCAGCGGCGTGGCCTCCACGCCGCGCTTGGATTCGAGGTTGTAGGACCACACAAGCCCCAGGTCCTTCACGTTGGTGGTGCTGATCTGGTTCAGCTTCGAATGGCGGGTTTCCGCATAGTCAAGCCCGTAGCTGGGCCAGTCTGCGGTCTGTGCAGCGTTGCTCTGCATGAAGGCCGCGTTGACCTTTCCGACAGCGGCCGTGATGTGGGCTGGCGTGCCTTTGGCGGGTGCCTGGGCCCAGCTGGTGCTGCAGAGAGCCATGGCAGCAAGCAGGCCCAGGGGCCAGCGGCGCCGGACGTTGGCGAGGTGGATCATTTTCATCGTGTCTCCTGATACAGCCCGCCGCCGGCAGGCTTGTTGTGGTGTGGCTGACCCGACCCTGTTATGCGGGTCAATTCATAAGTCAGCTCGCCAATGTTCACCGCGCCGGTCGGGGATTTCACCTTCGGGATTTCCCTGTATCCGATGTGTTCCGCGATGGAACACACCCGCTTCTCAGGGATGGCCGGCCAAGGGCTTACCCGCATGTGATGCCCGGTCGTCTCCCCCGATACTGATTTCCGTGAAGGAGCCAGCCATGCCCCAGCCAGCCAGCACACGCAGCCACGCCACCCATCAACCTTTTTTCCAGACCCCGGACCAGCGCACGGCGCTGGCGAGACAGCGATTTTTCGAGGAAGGCGTGCGCCCCTCTGGCCTTGTGAGCGAATCTGTCTTGCAGTCGTGGCTGCGATGCTGCACTGCCCATCTGCAGCCAACAGATTCGGTGAGCTTTGAAGCAGTGAGCCGCAGCCGCGCACACGCCAGCCTGAACCGCAACCGCCAGTTGCTGCAGGCGGGCAACACCGAACTCGGCCATATGGAAGCCGCGCTCGGCGGCACCGATTGCCGCGTGCTTCTGACCGACGCGCAAGGCGTGATCATCCACGCGACCGACCTGCCTCAGGCCAACGGGCAACCCCTGTTGCGCGCAGCATCCCGCGTGGGTGTGAACATCGCCGAGAGTCACATCGGCACCAGTGCACCCGGCATTGTGGTGCGCACCGGCGAAGCCTGCAGCGTGGCTGGCGGGGAGCATTTTCACCAATGCCTGCAGGGTCTGTATTGCGCCGCCGCGCCGATCCACGATATCCACGGCCAACTTGCGGGCGTGCTCGACGTCTCTGTAGAAGGCGGCAGCTTTTCGTTCGACGCCGCCGCAGTGGTGAGCACCTACGCCACCACCATCGAGAACAGGCTGTTGCAACTGCAATCCACCGGACAATTGCTGCTGCATTTCCAGGCCAGCCCCACGTTCCTGGACACACCGCTGGAGGCGCTGGCAGGCATCAGCCCCAATGGGCGCGTGCTCTGGCTCAACGGCGCAGGGCGCAGGCTCACGGGCTGCCACATGGAGCATCAACCCACTGTGAACAGCGTGTTCGGGACATCAATCGGGCACCTGATGGATCTGCACCGGCAAAAACGGATTCAGACACTGCGCCTGCCCAATGGTCTGGGCGTGTGGATCAAGGGCCGTCTGAGCGGCGGCGACGGTGCGGACTTCAATCACGCGGTGGCCGTGGAAGGGATGCCGGCAGCCCCACCAGACGGCCATCGAGGGCAAGCGAAGACGGCACTCATCGCGGCACCTTCGGGGCCGATTGCCGATGACCCGGCAGCCGACGCCCATGTGACCTCCCCCGTGGCGCACGCCACGCTGGTGGACCACAGTCAGCGCCTCATCGAGGTCACACTGGCCGAGTGCGGGGGCAACATAGCCAAGGCGGCCAGGGCCTTGGGCGTGTCGCGTGGCATGCTGTATCGGCGCCTGCACAAGCCCGCAACCCAGGTCGCCTCTGCAAGCAACACAAGAGAGCGTCAGCCAGGCGAAGCTTCGGTCTGATCCGCTGGCGGCAGATCCAGCAGGCGCTGCACCTCGGCGCGCACATCTTCGGCCCACGCTCGTCGGTCGCGCCCCTGGAAGGTCTGGGGTTCGCCGTAGTGCACCACGGCGCGCAGGTGGCTGGCGCGCAAGGTGGTCCAGATCGACCCGATCAGCGTGGTGTCACCCACATACACTGGGGCTTCGTGTGGTTCGCCGGTGCGGCTGTCAACGAAGCGCAGCGCCACCGGCAGCACCGGCACATTGGCTGAGATCGCTGCCTGCAACAGGTTGGCGTGGAACGGCAGCAACGAACGACCGTCGCTGGTGGTGCCTTCGGGAAACACGCTCAGGATGTCACCCTCGCGCAGACGATCGGTCATGCGGTGCACCACACGCATGGCGTCGCGGCGGTTTTCACGCTCGATGTAGAGCGTACCTGCGGCGGTGACCAGGGTGCCCAGCAACGGCCAGTGCTTCGCATCGGCCTTGGACACGAAGCGCGTGGGCTGAGCGGCGTTCATGACCAGAATGTCCAGCCAGGAAATGTGGTTGGCCAGTTGCAGCAACGGACCGCTTTCGGCTGGCGATCCATGCACCACCAGCTCCACATTGAGGATGCTCAGCATCTGGCGGGTCCACTCGCGCAGCACCAGCTGGGTCTGTGCTGGCGAGAGCCGGGCGAACTCGGTGCGAATGATCCAGATGGCGCGCAGCACATGCCATGAAGCCCGGACCGCGCGCCAGCATGCGCGCAAGGTGTTCACGCGGTCACGGCACGGTCGGCCTCGGCGGACCAGTGCGCCACCTGCCCGCCCACCAGCGTGGCGCGCACACGCACGGGCAGTTCGTACCCACCAAAGGGCGTGTGTTTGCCCTGGCTGTGCAGTGCCACCGCCTCCACTGCCCATGGTCGGTTCGGATCGAACACACACACATCGGCCACGCCCCCCACCGCCAGTTTGCCCACGCTGGCCTGCAAGGTGCCCAGGCTGGCGCCCAGCACCGCCTGCGGGCCTTGGGTGAGCACGGCAAGCGCCTGCATGAGGCCCAGACCGTCTTGCTGAGCCCACTTGCAAGCGAGACCCAGCAACAACTCCACCGCCGTGGCGCCGGGTTCGGCTTCGGCAAAGGGCAGCGTCTTGGCGTCGCTGTCCACCGGGTTGTGGTCAGACACCAGCGCATCGATGCTGCCATCCGCCAGGCCGGCGCGCAACGCGTCGCGGTCGCGCTGCTGGCGCACCGGGGGCTGCAATCGCAGGCGGCTGTCGTAGTAGCCGATGTCCACGTCGGTCAGCAGCAGGTTGTGCACGCTCACATCGCAGGTAACTGGCAGCCCTTCGGCCTTGGCCTGTCGCACCAGCGCGAGACCAGCCGCGCTGCTGATGCGGCACAGGTGCACCCGCGCACCGGTGCCGGCTTTGCCTTGCACCGCGCGCATCAACTCAAACAGCGTGTGCAGCGCGATGGTCTCGGCTGCCACCGGCACGCCGGACAAGCCCAGGCGTGTGGCCAACGGACCACTGGCCGCCACGCCCTTGCCCAACCAGACGTCTTGCGGCCGAAGCCAGACCGTGTACCCGAACGTGGCGGCGTACTGCAGTGCGCGCTGCAGCACCTGCGTGTTCAGGATCGGCACCTCGGCCTGACCGAACCCGATACAGCCCGACTCGGTCAGCTCGGCCATCTCGGTCAGTACCTCGCCCTTGAGGCCACGAGTGAGCGCGCCCAGCGGAAACACCCGCGCCAGGTGCAGTTTTTCGGCACGGAACTTCAGCATGTCCACCAGTCCGGGCTCGTCCAGAACCGGGTCGGTGTCGGGCGGACAGACCAGCGAAGTCACGCCGCCAGCCACCGCCGCGGCCATTTCGCTCTCCAGCATGCCGGCATGTTCCTGGCCCGGCTCGCGCAGGCGAACGGCCAGATCGACCAGACCCGGCGCAACCACGCAGCCCGTGGCATCGATGGTGCGGTTGGCATGGAAGTCGGCGGCCACATTGCCGATGGCGATGATGCGTCCGGCCGCAATCGCCACGTCGGCCATCTCGTCGCGCCCGGTGGCCGGGTCCATGACGCGGCCGTTTTGAATCAGGATCTTCATGGTCGGTTCTTTCGATCAGCGATCAAGCGGCCGCAGTGGTGGAGCGTGGGGGGCAAAGGAACGGCCGCAGCGCAGGGCCGCCCCAAGCAAGGCCGGCCCCCTCGGGGGGCAGCGACCCGCGCAAGCGGTGGAGCGTGGGGGCAAAGGAACGGCTGCAGCGCAGGGCCGCCCCAAGCAA
>JAABRN010000550.1 GCA_011390855.1 Hydrogenophaga sp.
CCAGCGCTCAATCATGGAGCCGTTCGCTGACCTGGCCGAAGTGGCAGCCAAGCTCTACAACAACCCCATGCTGCCTTTGGCACAAATGCCAATGGCGCAGCGTGTGTCGGCCGCATACGACCTGATGCACCGCCTGGGCAAGGACTACGAGAAGCCGGAATTCGGTATTCGTACTGTGGATGTGGATGGTGTGGACGTTGCGATTCACGAACGCGTCGAAATCGACAAGCCCTTTTGCGAGTTGCGCCGTTTCAAGCGCTTTTCGGACGACACCGACACGCTGGCCAAGCTCAAGGGACAGCCCGTCGTTCTGATGGTGGCGCCGTTGTCGGGCCATTACGCAACGCTGCTGCGCGACACCGTGGGCACCATGCTCAAGGACCACAAGGTCTACATCACCGATTGGAAGAACGCCCGCCTCGTGCCGCTGTCTGACGGCGAATTCCACCTGGATGACTATGTCAACTACGTGCAGGAGTTCATCCGGTACTTGCAGGGCCTCTATGGCAACTGCCATGTGATCAGTGTCTGCCAGCCCACGGTGCCTGTGCTGGCTGCGGTCTCGCTGATGGCCAGCCGCGGAGAAACCACGCCATTGACCATGACCATGATGGGCGGCCCCATCGACGCGAGGAAGTCTCCCACGGCGGTGAACAACCTGGCCGTGCAGCGAAGCCACAGTTGGTTCGAGAACAATGTGATCTACCGCGTCCCCGACAAATTTCCTGGTGCGGGTCGGCGCGTGTATCCCGGATTCCTGCAGCACACCGGCTTTGTGGCCATGAATCCCGATCGCCACGCCACCAGCCACTACGACTACTTCAAGGACCTGATCAAAGGCGACAATTCCAGCGCCGAAAGCCACCGCAAGTTCTACGACGAGTACAACGCCGTGCTCGACATGGATGCCAACTATTATCTGGAAACCATCGACACCGTGTTTCAGGACTTCAAGCTGGTCAATGGCACCTGGGACGTGAAGAACGAGCAAGGCAAGATCGAACGCGTACGGCCACAAGACATCACAACCACCGCCCTTCTGACGGTGGAGGGGGAGCTGGACGACATTTCAGGTTCTGGCCAGACCGAAGCGGCGCACGGGCTCTGCACAGGCGTGCCCAAGTCGCAACGCATGCACTATGAAGCCAAAGGTGCAGGCCATTACGGGATTTTCAGCGGTCGTCGCTGGCGTGACATGGTTTACCCGGTCATGAAGACATTTATCTTGGTACAGCAATCCAAGGCAGCCGTCTCCTTGGACAGGGAAATTGGTGAGGCCACACAAAAAGCCAGGGCCTTGGCCAAAGCAAAAGCCACTCGTGAGACAAAGCCCGTCACCGCAGCGAAAACAGCAGCGGTGAAGGCCAGGCCAGCTGCCAAAACGCCTGCAAACGGTACTGTGCGAGCGACCGTGCAGCGCGCGGCCAAAGCCCCTGTTCGAGCCAAGAAGGCAGTGCAGAATCAGGGCGCCTGATCAAAGCACTGGCAATGGACAGGACTGATGGGCGGTCAGGAGGCACATCAACGGCGATAAAAACGCCTGTGCTGGCATCCGCATGAGCGATCTGGCCCAGAGGATCAATGCGGCCCTTCCGCAAACCCAGTGCACACGCTGCGGATTTCCAGATTGCGCCAGCTACGCCCAGGCCATTGTCAGCGGTGAAGCTCGCATCAACCAGTGCCCCCCGGGTGGTGTTGAAGGCATAGGCCGACTGGCTGGCATCACGGGGCACCCTGTTGAGCCGCTGGACCCTGCCTGCGGCATTGAAGGCCCGCTGACGGTAGCGGTGATCGATGAGGACTGGTGCATCGGCTGCACCTTGTGCATCAAGGTCTGCCCCACAGATGCCATTCTTGGTAGCAACAAGCGCATGCACACCGTGATCGAACCCTACTGCACGGGGTGTGAACTGTGCCTGCCGGTTTGCCCGGTGGATTGCATCACGCTGGAAATCGTCGATCCACACGTCACGGGCTGGCAGGCCTGGACAACCGCGCAGGCAGACCAGGCCAGGGAACGCTACGCACTGCGACAACTGCGCCTGGAAAGAGAAAAAAAAGAAAACGACGATCGCCTCGAAGCAAAGGCTCGCCTGAAACTGGCCGACCTGCCAGAGCATTCACTGCACACGGATCCTGCCACACTGGACAAGAAACGCGCCATCATCGAAGCTGCGCTGGCCCGGGCACGCGCCCGACGCGGCGCATGAGCCAAACCTGATGCCGAGCGAAACGCGGCTCGGCGCGGGGATGTGCCCATACATCCGGAGCGAAGTGCCTCATTCCTGAGATACCGTCGGGCCGGCTTTGCCGGACGACTGGTATCGCCCCCTCGAGGGGGTGACGCGCGAAAGCGCGGCGCGGGGGTGTTCTGCTTATGCGGCGCGCGCAGCCACCGTCTTGTAGACGCCGCAGCCCACGTAAAGATCATCCACCTTGACCACATAGGACATCTTGCCCTGAATGGCTCCGGTGACCGGGTTCGCGATGTCGTATTCCACCCAGCCAGGCTCCACTTCCGCCTGAGCCACGATGTTCTCCAGCAAAGACTGGCCATCAACGCCGGCAATGTCTTGCACCCGACTGCCCACTTTCTCAGGCTTGCCACCGAAGGCCCTGTACACGCCTTGCCGGTCGAGCGCGAACACGTACATGTCCCGATCGTGAAAATTCTTTGCGGGCTCGGTCAGTTCACGCACGAAGCCATCGCGACTGCTCCGCTTGCGGTGCTCCATCGCACGCTCCACCAAAACCATCGCCTCCTCTGCGGTGCCCTGCTGCAACATGAAGGAAGACACGGCTTTGGACAGATGGGCAGCCCGGTGTTCGAGCTGATTGGCCTGGACCACCGCCCGCTCCACCATCTGGGCATTGCGTTGGGTGATCTGATCGAGCTGGGTCACAGCAGATGAGATTTCCGAGAGTCCGCTGCTCTGTTCGGCACTGGAGGCAGAGATGAGGGACATGTTGGCAGCCACGCCACGCACACCGCTGACAATCTCCGCGATGCTGCTGCCCGCTGTGCGGATCTGCGAAACACTGGTGTCCACCTGCATGCGCGAGGTTTCTATCAGTTGCCTGATTTCCTTGGATGATGCGGCAGAGCGCTGTGCCAGGGTGCGCACCTCGTTGGCCACCACGGCAAAGCCCCTGCCCTGCTCGCCCGCGCGAGCGGCTTCCACGGCGGCGTTCAGTGCCAGGATGTTGGTCTGGAATGCCAGGCTGTCGATCACGCCGATGATTTCGTTCATCTGCTGAGCACTCTTCTGAATCACCTCGACCGAACTCACGGCGCGCCCCATGGACTGAGCGCCCGACTCGGCCACATCGCGCACCCGCGCCGCCTGCTGGTCTGAATCACCAGCCGTTTCGGCGTTTTGGTGGACGGTACTGGACAACTGATGCACGCTGGCTGCGGTCTGCTCCAGGTTGGCCGCTTGCTGCTCGGTGCGGTCCGCAAGGTCCCGATTGCCCATGGCCAGACTCTTGCCGGCATGTGCCACCAACGCCGAGTTGCTGCGAACCTCGGCGACCATGGCTGAAAGGGTGCCTATCGTACGGTCTATCAGGCGGGTGAGGGCCGCCAGTTCATCACTGCCGTTGGCTTTCAGTACCGTGCGCAGATTGCCTGATGCCGTCTGCTCCATACTGGCAAGCACCTGCCGGAAATCCCCCATGAAGCTGACGTAAAAGCTCAGCATGAAATAGGCCAGCGTGGTGACACCCGCAACGGTGACGATCGCGATCCAGCGGGCAGCCGTTGGCGAACCCGAGATCGCCCAGACCAGCAGAAGCGGGGTTACCGAGGCAAATACCAGCAGAAGCAGCTTGCTTCGAAGCAGCAAGCGCCTCATCAACCAGACGCCTGGAGAAAGGGGATGAATTTTGGACATGGGACTACTGCTCCTCTACATATTGGGTGCTGTATCGACCTTCTTGACCCAACCTTGAGTCGCAGGTATCGATCAATGGGGGTCGGAAATGCCCGACTGGTGGGCTTCGAAATGACGGAACAGCTGCACCGCCATCACCCGAAGGACGTCGTCGGCCATGTTGTGGGCGTGCGAGAGCTGCTCAAGGCCGTACCGGCGATCGTTCTGCATCAGCGCCTGGCTCACGCACATCCCTTGACTCGACATGCGCAGGCAAAAGGCCTCCAGAAGGTCGGCCGGCCAGGCTTGGGAGGCCTGGTTTTTTCCATCTCCCGCCGACGCGTTCGTGCCGCGTCGCAGAGGTGGTGTGGGTTCCATCGATGTTGGCGTTGAGACCTGACGCATGGCGGGCTCCTGTGAGCGTTGGGCTTGCATGCAGTCGCAAGGGAGGGGCCGTGCTTGACTGCTCTGTGCAGGTATCGTAGGTCTCGCTGGCGCGCAGCATAGGCTGGAACAGCGGGTGAAAAACAGGGTAGCTTCTCGGCTTTTTGGCGCTCTGGGGCAAAATCCGGGCATGACATCCCCTGCCTCCCGCCTGATCAAGCTGACCGCTCACCCAAAGTCAGCACCTGACCTCGACCACCCGCGGCCAGACCGGCTTGTATATGGCAATCCCCTGCGTGAAACGTGGAGCCGGGTGGAGGAAGATCTTTCGGCAGGTAAGGTCTACTGCGGCGTGTGGCGATGCGAACCCGGTCGGTGGCGCATCACCATGGGCGAGACGGAACGCGAATTGTTCACCGTGCTGACGGGGCGTTGCCGTGTTCACGATGTGCATGGCGGCTACGAAGAAGTCGGCCCCGGCGAAGGTCTCTACCTCCCGCCGGGCTTTGCGGGTGAATTCGAGGTGCTGGAGCACCTCACCAAAACCTACATGATCTCGGAATGAGCGGCCATTTTTGAGAAAGCGGCCACCACCTCGGGTGGTGCCTGAACCAGTTCGATCAACACACCCTCGCCAGCCACTGGAAAGGCTTCATTGGCCTTGGGGTGCAGGAAACAGATGTCGAACCCTGCCGCGCCCTTGCGTACGCCCCCGGGGGCGAATCGCACGCCTTTTGCGGTCAGCCAGTCGACTGCAGCGGGTAGGTCGTCAATCCATAATCCCACATGGTTGAGCGGCGTGGTGTGCACCGCAGGCTTTTTCTCAGGGTCCAGGGGCTGCATCAGGTCAACCTCGACCTTGAAGGGTCCGCTGCCGATGGCACAGATGTCTTCATCGACGTTTTCCCGCTCGCTGCGGAAGGTGCCAGTGACCTCCAGCCCAAGCATGTCGACCCAGAGCGTTTTCAGGCGTTGTTTGTCAGGTCCGCCAATGGCGATTTGCTGGATACCCAGCACCTGGAAGGGGCGTTTTGTGTCTTGCATGGCAAAAAAAGAAGCAAAGTGTCGATTGAAGAGAATGGTGCCGTGCGACGCCTGCTCCGGCGACCAGAACGTGAGAGGGGCAAATGCGACCAGCTTGAGCCCAACCTGCGCCAGCGCCAGCCTCCAACAACGTTGACGAACAGACGCAAATGCGGCGCGGGGTCGGTGCACTGGATCCCATACCAACCCGGCAGCCTCGGTAGCATGAAACCCTATACGAACTCGACAATGGGCTGGTCGACCACCAGGGATTCGCCTTTGGTGGCCAGCACCTTGCCCACGATACCGTCGGCAGCCGCGAACAGCACATTCTCCATTTTCATGGCTTCGATCACCGCCACCCGCTCACCGGCCTGCACCTTCTGACCCGGCTGCACGGCCACATCCACCAGCAGACCCGGCATGGGCGAAAGCACAAATTTGCTCATGTCAGCGGGCGCCTTGAACGGCATGAGCGCGTGGAGTTCAGCCATGCGGGGGGAGACCACCATGGTCGCCAGCCGGGTACCGTTGTGCTGCACCACCAGGGCCAGCGGGTTCCTGGGCGAACCGCGTTCCATTTGCGCAGTGAAGGACTGGCCGTTGCATTCGCCAGTGATGACCACATCGTTCAATCGAGAGGGCGAAGAGATCTGGTACCGCTTGCCCGCCACCAGCACCTGCGCAGCCCCGGTTTCGCCAATGACTTCATCGACATGCACAGGTGTGTAACGGTGTGCACCGTCAGCCGCCAGGCTGATGACCACGTAGTCATGGCCGACCTTCACGCCGTAGCCCGGCAGTTGCCCCGACAATCCGGCTGCCCGTTCGCGGGATTTGCGCCGAACGAACGCGGCCAGCGCCACAAGAAAGTCCGGGTCGGCATGCGGCACATCCTCGGCCAGAAAGCCGTGGGCATAGTGCTCTGCAATAAAGCCGGTGTTGAAGTCGCCAGACACGAACTTGGGATGAGCGAGCAGCGCTGCCTGGAAGGGAATGTTGCTGCTGATGCCACGAATGACGAAGGCATTCAGCGCTTCGCGCATCTTGGCAATGGCGTCGTTCCGATCTTCACCATGCACGATGAGCTTGGCGATCATCGAGTCGTAGAACATCGGGATTTCACCGCCGTCCTGCACACCGGTATCCACACGAACACCGAAGAGCTGGGAGGTGTTCGCCTGGTACATGGTTTGCTGCGGCGGATTGAAACGCACCAAGCGACCCGTACTGGGTAGGAAATTCCGGAACGGATCTTCGGCGTTGATGCGGCACTCGATGGCCCAGCCGTTGCGCTGCACCTGACCCTGGGTGATGGGCAGTTTTTCCCCGGCGGCCACGCGGATCATCAACTCCACCAGGTCAAGCCCGGTGATGCATTCGGTGACAGGATGCTCCACCTGCAAGCGGGTGTTCATTTCCAGGAAGTAGAAATCCTGGTCCTTGCCGACCACAAACTCCACTGTGCCCGCACTCTGGTATTTCACCGCCTTGGCCAGCGCCACGGCCTGCTCACCCATGGCTTTGCGCGTGGCTTCGCTGATGAAGGGGGACGGAGCCTCCTCAATCACCTTCTGGTGGCGGCGCTGGATCGAGCATTCGCGTTCGTTGAGGTAGATCACGTTGCCATGCGAATCGCCCAGCACCTGGATCTCGATGTGACGCGGTTCCAGCACGTACTTTTCGATGAAAACGCGGTCGTCACCAAAACTGTTGCGGGCTTCATTGCGGCAACTGGTGAACCCCTCGTGCGTCTCTTTGTCG
>JAABRN010000551.1 GCA_011390855.1 Hydrogenophaga sp.
GGGTGCGCAAGGCCGCTTCTGGAACTCAGCCCATACTCTCATGTGTCAGCGAAGGCCGCCTGCTGACAACCAGCGGTCTGGTTATGGCATGGCTTATCGGAGCGCCAGCATCCCAGGCATAAAGCAGATGGAACACCTAAGGCACGAAGGTTGACCAGGAGCGATTTCTCGATGCCCGGAAGGCGAGTACCCTGGGGTCAATCTCCTTGTTCGATGCCAGCTGCCGAAAAATGGGTTGCAGATCGCCAAAAAGTTGCGGTTTTTGAGAGCAACTGGGATTTGAGAGGCGTACATGGGGATACCCTCCACGACTGATGCGCGCCGGTCCGCTTCTGACTTTGGGACGCGCGCGGGGCGACAGTGAAATGGAGGATGCCGGCCGGGAGGCTCATGCATGGTCCTGGTAGCGGACGCTGGATCAAACGTTCATTGCCACGGCAGAAGAAAGAAATGAAATTGACCAATAAACGCCAGCAGGCCCCCACCAACCCGAAAACAGATGCCGCGGTGAGCCATCACGATGCAAGGTCACGCGTGTGCGCTGAAAGGCAGCGGTTTGCGAAGCCAGACTGAACCTCTCTCGCCAGCGAGCTCTGCACGCTTGCCAGAGCATGCGGGTGCCTGGCGCCACAAGGTGGAATCGACCGAGAGGACTGTTGGCCCGGTCGCTTCGACGCCCGAAAGCCTCGGATGCGAACAGGTTGGTAGGCTTGCTTCGCCCTTGGGGCAAGCTGTTCTCGAGTATGGCATTGAGCAGCCAAGCGACAGATTTGCAGACCAGGGATCAGGAGATGCGACCAACACACTCCGTACCAACGTCCGGGCGCTTTCTGGTGCACAGCACGCCGCCAGGCACAGACTGACGTCCCATGAGCCGACTTCCGAGCAAATGCCCTGCTCTGCCCGACTGAGAGTGACCCGATTGGAGAGCGATCACGGGCTCGAGCATCTAGACGGTAACTTGCCTGCAAGAGACCCTATTACCGCTCAACCACCACTGCAGCATGTCACCGACCTCCGAGAGCTGCTGCGCTCCCGGGCGGAGGAGCTTGGTAGCAGCCCTGCCTACGTGTTTCTGGGCAACGACCTTGAGGTCAGCCAGGTGCTGAGCTATGAGGGTCTGGGTCAGGCTGCCGAAACCATTGCGCCAAAATTGCGCGAATTCACCGAGCCCGGCGACCGGGTGCTGCTGGCGTTCAACAACGATCTGGAGGCGGTACAGCTGTTCTGGGGCTGCATCTTGGCCAGCGTGATTCCCATCCCGGCACCTGCGCCCGACACAAAAAATGCGAAAAGCAGCGCAGCGCGCCTGCAAGGGATCGCCGCCGATGCAGGCGTGACGTTGATTCTGACCCATGAGAGTCATCTCGGGACCGGTCGAGCGCAGATGCCAGGTTTGCCTTGGTACGCTCTTCAGACCTTGATGACCGCACCTCAGGCCAGCGATTCAGCCGTGTCAATGGCCGGACTTGAAGGTCGGACGGACACCGCCTACCTGCAATACACATCCGGCTCCACGAGTGCTCCGCGAGGTGTCGAGATCACCCACGAAAACGTGCTGGCTCAGTGTCTCTCATTGATGAGCACTCTGGATACGAAACACAAGCGGGGACTTATCTGGTTGCCTTGGTTTCACGACTACGGTCTGGTGCATGGCGTGGTTCAACCCCTCTACTCCGGTGCTACCTCCTTCTTGATGTCCACGGCGCAGTTTCTGTTGCGCCCATTGAGATGGCTTGAAGCCATCGATCAGTACCGCGTGACGCACAGCGGCGCCCCTGACTTTGCCTACGCCGCGTGCGTTCGGGCCCTTGCTCGCGCCCCTGGTTGGACTGCCAGCCTGGACTGTTGGCAGGTTGCAAGCTGTGGCGCTGAGCCAGTCCGCGCTGCAACGCTGGAATCCTTCTCCAAGGCGTTTGCTCCACATGGCTTCAACCATGCAGCACTCGCCCCCTCTTACGGATTGGCCGAGGCGGTCCTGGCGGTCACGGTGCGCGACACCCAAGCCCCCTTACAAACGGTAACTGCCGATGCGCAGGCCATTGAGCGACACGAGGTACAACTTGCTCTTGCTGGGACGCAAGAAACAAGAACCCTGGTGGGTTGTGGACCGGCGCTGCCAGGCTTCCAGCTTCGTATCGTCGACCCAGACAGCTCCGCGCCGTGTTTGCCTGACCGCATTGGCGAAATTTGGGTCGCTGGGCCAAGCGTCAGCAAAGGATATTGGAAACAACCCGAAGTCTCGGCCGAACACTTTGGAGCGACCGTCGCTGGCGAGGGAGCCGGGTCAGCGCAGTATCTGCGCACCGGTGATCTGGGATTCATGCACGAAGGTGAACTGTTCGTCACCGGGCGCCGCAAGGACATGATCGTGGTGGACGGACGTAACCTGTATCCGCAGGATCTGGAACAGACTGTCGAGGCGGCGCACCGGAACATCCGCTCGGGCGGGGTCATCGCCATCTCCGTAAACAGACAACTCAAGGAATCAGTGGTCGTGCTGGTCGAATGCAGCCGACGACCTTCGCGCGATGTCGTGCGACAGCTGGTCGAAACCGTGAAGAAACAGGTGGCCAGCGAGCACCGCGTGGACGTACACGACATCGTCCCTTTGCGCGCGGGTAGCTTGCCTCGCACCTCCAGCGGCAAGCCGCAGCGCGGCGCAGCGCGCAGCCTCTACCTGCAGGGAACGCTGGAGTCCATGCGCCTGGCGACGGCGGTCTCATCGCCTCTGGCGCCATCTTCGGCGCACGATCCTGACGCCGCACTTATCGAGATACTGATTCGGTTGTGGTCCGAGGTTCTCGGGAACGAGGTGACCGAGCCCGATGCGAACTTCTTCGATCTCGGCGGCGACTCCCTCTTGGCCACGCAGCTTGTGTCGCGTGTGCGCACCAGGCTTGGCGTCGAACTGCCTATCAGCGCCCTGTTCGAAAGCCCTACGGTGCGCGGACTCGCTCGCTTGGTGCTCCACTCACAAAGGGCAGTGGCCTCTCCGGATGTCACCCCATCAGAGGGGGCAAAAGTAGCGTCAACTCTCCGCACGGCGGGTGCCAAAGTCGTGTTGTCGTTCTCACAGGAACGCATGTGGTTCATGCATGAACTGGCGCCTGAGAGCAGCGCCTACAACGTTCCACTGGCCATTCGGTTGCACGGCCCGCTCAACATGGCTGCCCTGCAGGCCGCATTCGCCCGTGTGGTCGAGCGACACGAAATTCTGAGAACCCGCTTCATCAAGTCGCCTGAAGGTGTCACGGGTGAGGTGGTGCAAGCACCACCAGCGGTCATCGACGAGGTACGACTGACACAGGCCGCAAGCACCGTAGTCGATGATGCGTTGCATCACCACCTGGCGAAAGTCACCGGCATACCCTTCGAGCTGGACCAATGTCCGCTGTTCCGTGCCCAAGTAGTACGGATAGCAGACCAGGACGCGGTGCTGCTGATCGTAATGCACCACATCGTCAGCGACCAATGGTCTTTCGCTGAACTGGGCCGGGAACTGTCCGCTCACTACAGCGCCATTCGCTCCGGCGCCGATGACCCTCTGCCCAGTACCCACCTTCAGTATGCGGACTACGCAAACTGGCAACGCATCTGGTTCGAGGGCGAGCGGCGAGCTCAAGAATTGGCCTATTGGTCGCGTCAGCTGGATGGCCTTGAGCCGCTGCCGCTGAATGAGGACTTCCCTCGACCGCGGACACAGAGCTTTCGAGGCGCCTCGGTTCGACTTCCCCTGTCGCCCGACGACATTGTGGCCCTGCGCCAGCTAGGCGCAGCCCATGGCGCCAGCCTGTCGATGGTGCTGATTGCCGCGCTCAACGTGATGCTTAATCGCCACACCGGCAAGACGGACATCGCCATCGGCGTGCCCATCGCCAACCGCCATCACCTCGCCTCAGAAAACCTCATCGGCACCTTCGTGAACACCCTGGTGTTCCGAACCGACCTGAGCGGCGATCCAGATTTCCGCACGGTACTCTCGCGGGTTCGTGAAGTCTCCCTGGAGGCCTTCGCACATCAAGACATGCCGTTCGAACTGCTGGTCCGAGAGCTGGCCTGCAAGCCTGATGCAGGCCGGCAACCCTTGTTCAACGTGATGTTCAACATGGTGAACTCCCAGGCTCGCGACTGCCACTTTGAGGGACTGGCGTGGTCGAGGTTCGATTTTGATCGGGCATCAACCCAGTTCGATCTCACGGTGGTCGCTGACATGCTTTACGACCACTCCCTCGTGATCGAGTATGCGACTGACCTGTTCTCACGCGAGACCGTACAGCGCATGGGGGAACACCTTCAGCGCATCCTGCGCGCAGCCATTGGCGCACCTGGCAGCCGCCTATCCAAGCTCCCAATGCTGGGCGAGGCCGAGAGAGCCTGCCTGCAGAGCTGGTCGCTGGGCCCGGCCGAAGCTCCCGTGGCCCGGTCGGTGGTCGAGTGGGTTTCAAACGGTGCCCGTAAATCAGCGGCGCATGTTGCACTGGTCTTTGGCACCGAGCAACTGACGCATGAGGAACTTGACAAGGCATCGAACCGGCTGGCGAGGTTGCTGCGCCAGCGCAATATCGGACGCGGAAGTCGCGTTGGCCTGTGCCTGCCCCGTGGCCACGATCTTGTCATCGCCCTGTTGGCCATCCTGAAATCCGGTGCGGCCTACGTGCCGCTGGACCCCAGCTACCCGAGTCAACGGCTAAAACACCAGATCGACGATGCTGATCTGGCACTCATCGTCACCCAGAGCTCGGTGGCGCCTGCGCGAGAGCAGCCGCCCAGTCTGCTGCTGGATCTGGACAGCACACTGGTTGCGGCCACACCAACCGATGCGCTTGACGTCGATGCCCATCGCGATGCCAGGCCCGAGGATCCGGCTTACGTGATCTACACCTCCGGATCCACAGGACACCCCAAAGGGGTTGTCGTACCGCACAGAGCCGTGGTCAACCTGCTGGCCAGCATGGCGCGCACGCCCGGCTTCACTTCACACGACCGCCTTCTTGCCGTGACCACACCGAGCTTCGACATATCGGTACTGGAACTCTTGTTGCCGCTCGGTATGGGTGGCACGGTGGTGGTTGCCAGCGAAGCACAAGCCACCGACGGTCGGGCTCTGGCTGAGATCATGGTCAGGGAAGAGATCACGGTGCTGCAGGCCACGCCATCGCGCTGGCATCTGCTGATCGATTCAGGATGGACCGGAAACCCTCGACTCAAGGCGCTGGTGGGCGGGGAGCCCCTGACGCCGAGTCTGGCCTCGCAACTGCTGCTCCTTGGTGGTGAGGTATGGAACATGTACGGCCCCACCGAGACCACGGTGTGGTCGAGTTGCTGGCGGGTGACGGCGAACAACACGCGCGCCATTTCCTTGGGCTGCCCCATTGCGAACACCTCGATCCAGGTGCTTGACGAGCATCTCCAGCCTTGTCCGATCGGCGTTCCAGGCGAAATCTACATCGGCGGCACTGGCGTGACCCTGGGCTACCACAAGCGCCAGGAACTGACCTCACAGCGCTTCATTGAACAGCCTGACGCGCAGGTGCGCGAAAACACGCGCATCTACCGCACCGGCGACCGCGCACGCTGGCGACATGACGGCTCGCTGGAACACGGCGGCCGGCTGGATGACCAGATCAAATTGCGGGGATTCCGCGTGGAGCTAGGCGAGATTGAAACCCACCTACTCAGCCACCCAGGCGTTGCGCGCGCTGCAGTGATGCTCCGCGAGGACTCGCAAGGTCCGGCGAGGTTGGTTGGCTATCTGGTGCCCAACGGGCCCATGCCTTCAGACGAGCACCTGCGCCAGCACTTGCGCCAATGGTTGCCCGACCACATGGTACCCAGTCTTTTCGTCGAATTGGCCACCATGCCCGTACTGCCCAACGGCAAGACGAATCGCCAGGCACTGCCCATTCCGCCGATCAGGTCCCTTGAGACCAGCGCTGCGGCGGTCGTGCCCCGCAATGCCATCGAAGCAGCGATATGGCGGGCCTGGCAAGAAACACTGCAACTCGATACGTTCGGTATTCACGACAATTTCTTCGATATTGGCGGGCACTCGATACTGGCCGTGGGCGTGGTCAATCGCATCGAGACGGCGCTGGAGCGCCCCTGTGCGCTGGGTTTGCTGTTTGAACACCCGACAGTGGCTGAAATGGCCGCAGCGCTCACACAGACGCAGCCGGTCCCCACCTCGGACGTCCAGGTAGCTGTGCTCCAGCCCCGTGGCACCGGACCTGGCCTGTTTCTTCTGGCCGGCGCAGAAATGTACCGCCCTCTGGCACAACGGTTGGACCAGCAGATGCCGGTGTACGGCCTGTTCTCGCAAACCGAGATCGACCTGTTGCAATGGCCCGCTGACAGTGCACCTCCCCCGGTGTCGATCGAAACGCTTGCCCTGGAGTACATCGCCCTGATTCGCACCATTCAGCCCCATGGCCCCTACTTTCTCGGTGGCTTCTCAATCGGCGGAGCGCTGGCCTATGAGGTGGCGCAGCAGCTGCGGCAAGCTGGCGAAGATATCGGGCTGATCGTCCTGCTCGACTCGATGTTGCCCGGGCGCGGCTTCAAGCATCTGCTGGCAGGATTGAGCAGACGATGGCGCCAGCTCCGACGGGATGGCCTGAATCACCTTCTTCACATCTATCGCGTCTATCGGCATCAGTCCGCGCGTCGGCATGAGCCTGGGAGCCGGCGAATTCAAGTCTATTCCCAGGCGATTCGCGCATACGATGCCGTGCCGAGCAAAGTGCCCGTGGTGTTCCTGCAGGCTGGCGATGACCCATCTACCGCGCAGGCCTATGGCTGGAGCTCACTTCTGTCAGACCTGACCGTAGAGCGCACCCCAGGCAAGCACATGGACATCATGGACACACCCAACGTCGACGTGCTGGCGGCCCACGTCCGCAAGCATGTCGCGGCAGCATACGCAGTGTACGTTCGTGCGCCCCACCTGACGCTGACACAGTCACCCAACAGCCAATAACCGTCTGCTTCACATGGCGCTGAGTGATTCGCTGGTATCCACACTGGTCTTGGTCATGCCAGC
>JAABRN010000552.1 GCA_011390855.1 Hydrogenophaga sp.
GGAAAAGGCTGACGACGAAGAACTCAATGCGATCTTCCGCTGCGCCCATTCCATCAAGGGCGGGGCCGCCACCTTCGGTTTTGCCGACGTGGCCGAGCTGACACACCAGATGGAATCGCTGCTGGACAAGCTGCGCCGCCACGAACTGCAACCCACGGCCGCCATGGTCGATGTGCTGCTGGAGTCTTCAGACGCCCTGCGTCTGCTGTTGGCCCGCCACCAGGGCCGTGACGTAC
>JAABRN010000553.1 GCA_011390855.1 Hydrogenophaga sp.
ACGGTAGCCCTCCTGAGGTTGTGGAAGTGCTTCAGGCCACCACCCTGGCCACGGCACCGGCGAACGCACCTGCAGCGAGCGCTCCCGAGCCTGCAACCGTGGTCACCCCGGAACCTGCCGCTGTGGCCGTCGCCGCCAAACCTGCCAACGGCACGCGCGATCTGGAGATTCACATTGGTCCGCTGGATAATCTGACGCAGGCCGATGGCATTGCGGAACTGTTTCGCGACATCACTGGCCTGGGCCAGATTGAAACGCTGCCCTGCGACGAACCCGACAAACGCATCTTCCGGGCTCAGACCACCGCCACCGACACCGACTTGCTGGACCTGTTCACGTTCCACGTGAGCCGCGAACAGATCAGAATCGTCGAGGCTGCTGTGCCCGCTACAGCACCGCCACCCGCCACCGCCCCGGCATCAGCAACGGCATCGGCTCCAAAAGCGCAAGAAGGCAAAGACTTTGGCTTTTTTGATGATGCGCCGGGTATGCCAACCACAGCCGCGACGACGGATGCCGGCCCTGCTGTCGGTGCGCCCGTCATTCTGGAAGCCGCAAAGCCAGCCCCCAAAACGGAAGCGCGTACCGCAGCCCCGGCCCAGCTCGAATCGAGCACGCTGCGTGTCTCGGTGAGCAAGGTTGACCAGCTCATCAACCTGGTGGGCGAACTGGTCATCACGCAAGCCATGCTGGCACAAAAGAGCCGCGCGCTCGACAACGGAGCCAATCAGCCCCTGCTGGCCGACCTGGCCGACCTGGACCGCAACACCCGCGACCTGCAGGAAGCGGTGATGTCGATCCGCATGATTCCGATGTCGGTGGTGTTCAACCGCTTCCCGCGCATGCTGCGCGACCTGACTGCCAAGTTGGGCAAGAAGGTCGAACTCATCACGCATGGCGAGTCCACCGAACTCGACAAGGGCCTGATCGAAAAGATCACCGACCCGCTGACCCACCTGATCCGCAACAGCGCCGACCATGGCATTGAAATGCCAGAAGACCGCCGGGCGCGCGGCAAGTCCGAGCACGGCACCATCACCCTCTCGGCCAGCCACCAGGGCGGCAGCATCCTGATTGAAGTGCGCGACGACGGCAAGGGCCTTTCGCGCGAGAAGCTGCTGAGCAAGGCGCGCGAAAAAGGCATCGATGCGCCCGACAGCATGAGCGACAACGAGGTCTGGAACCTGATCTTTGCACCCGGTTTCTCCACCGCCGCTGAAGTGACCGATGTGTCGGGTCGTGGCGTGGGCATGGATGTGGTCAAGAAGAACATCACCGCACTCAATGGCACGGTCGAGATCGACTCCTCCGAAGGTTTTGGCATGAGTGTGAAGGTGCGCCTTCCGCTGACGCTGGCCATCATGGATGGCATGTCGGTACGCGTGAGTGACGAGGTCTATATTCTTCCGCTGGCGAGCGTCATCGAATCGTTCCAGATCAAACCGAGCGACATCAACACCGTGGCCCAAGGCGCGCAGGTGGTCAAGGTACGCGAGGAGTACATGCCGGTGATCGAACTGGAGCGCGTGTTCCAGGTGCCGCGATTCGAGTTCAACGGCACCAGCCCGATCATGGTCGTGGTCGAAGCCGACGGTTCGCGAGTGGCGCTCATGGTCGACGAGCTGCTCGGCCAGCAACAGGTGGTGATCAAGAACCTGGAATCGAACTACCGCAAGGTACCTAACGTTTCGGGTGCCACGATCCTGGGCGACGGCAAGGTTGCGCTCATCCTGGACACATCAGGTCTGATCCGTCGTTCAAGGCATTAAGAACACCGCAAGCCACTGCGACGCGCCACCACCCGTTGCGCTCGCCAAAGCCAGCCACCCCACAGACAGGATCCCTCGATGCTGCAGCAGACTTCTCCTACCAAACGCGCGCCTGTCGTGGCAGCTCGTCAAGCCATGGCCGAAGACGGCCCACTGGTCGAGGGCCGGGAGTTTGTCTGGAGCGATGCCGACTTCTCGCGCATCAAGGCGCTGATCTACAAAAAGGCGGGCATCAGTCTGCACGACGGCAAACATGCCATGGTCTACAGCCGCGTGTCGCGCCGCCTGCGCGAAACCGGTCACGCCAGTTTCAAGACTTACCTCGACTGGCTGGAGCAGCACGATGGAGCCGAGTGGCAGGAATTCATCAACGCGCTGACCACCAACCTCACCGCTTTCTTCCGCGAACAGCACCACTTCGCCATCCTCGCGGAACAGATGGCAGCAAAGCGCAGCCAGTCCTGGCGCATCTGGTGCTCAGCGGCATCCACCGGGGAAGAGCCCTACTCCATCGCCATCACCGCCACCGAAGCACTGGGTGCCAGCGGCTCGTTCCAGATTGTCAATAGCGACATCGACACCAAGGTGCTGGCCACTGCGGCCCGCGGCGTCTACAAGAGCGAAGGTGTCAAGGGGCTTTCGCCAGAACAGCTGCAACGGCACTTCATGCGTGGCAAGGGGGCAAACGCCGGCTTCATGCGTGTGAAGCCCGAACTCCAGAAACACATGGAGTTCCTCACGGTCAACCTGATCCAGGACCTGCCGTTTCGCGAACCGTTCGATGTGGTCTTCTGCCGCAACGTGATGATCTATTTTGATGCGGCCACCCAGCGCCAGGTGCTGGAGCGCATTCACCGCGTGATGAAGCCCGGTGGCATGCTGTTCGTTGGTCATGCCGAAAATTTCAGCGATGCGCGCAACCTGTTTGTGTTGCGCGGAAAGACGGTCTATGAGCGCGTTTGAATCCACCACTGCGCTGGCTTTTGGTCGTTCTGGCGGCATGGCGCCTTCCGTGCGCAGCACCAATCTGGACGTGCTGAAGTCGCGCGCCTCAAAACCTGGCGAGGCGTCGTTCTTCTATCACGACCACCACTTTCAACACGACTCGGTGAAAGTGCTGCCTGGCGAGTACTACGTCACCGCCGACGACATGCTGATCATGACGGTGCTGGGCTCTTGTATCGCCGCCTGCATCTGGGACCCCCGGGTGCGCGTGGGGGGCATGAACCATTTCATGCTGCCCGAGGGCGGTGGCGACACCTCTGGGCGCTACGGCTCGTACGCCATGGAGCTGCTGATCAACGAGATGATGAAGCTGGGCGCCAGGCGCGAGCACATGCAGGCCAAGGTATTTGGTGGTGGCCAGGTGATGCACACCTTCACCACGATGAACGTGGGCGAGCGCAACACCAAGTTTGTGCTTGACTACCTGCAGACCGAACGCATCGCGATTGTTTCCAAGGATGTGCTCGACATCCACCCACGCAAGGTGTGCTACTTCCCGGCCACAGGCAAAGCCATGTGCAAGCGGTTGGCGCATTCGCATCCGGAAACGCTTGAAACACAGGAACGCAAGGGAAGCGCTGCCACCGTGGCCAAGTCCACATCGGGTGGCTCGGTCGACCTGTTCTGAAACGAGGGAGACAAAAAATGGCCAAGATACGTGTGGTGGTGGTGGACGACTCTGCGCTGGTGCGCAGTCTGCTGAACGAAATCATCAACCGCCAGCACGACATGGAGTGCGTGGGGGCTGCGGCCGATCCGCTGGTCGCGCGCGAGATGATCCGCGAACTCAATCCCGACGTGATCACGCTGGATGTGGAAATGCCACGCATGGACGGTCTGGAGTTTCTCTCCCGCCTCATGCGCCTGCGACCCATGCCAGTGGTGATGGTCTCCACGCTGACCGAACAGGGGGCCGACATCACGTTGCGCGCGCTGGAGATGGGTGCAGTGGATTTTGTGGCCAAGCCCCGCATCGGGGTGAGCAGCGGCCTGAACGAACTCGCCGGCGACATCGTCGACAAGATCCGCGTGGCCGCGGCCGCCCATGTGCGCCGCCTTGCGGCACCGTCAACCGCGGCGGCAATTCCGCACGGCAGCTCTGGCGCCAGCGCGGGTGCCGAGCCGCCACGCGCACCGCTGCCGCGCATGTCCACCGAAAAAATCATCTGCATAGGCTCGTCCACCGGTGGCACCGAAGCCATTCGGGAAGTATTGGTGCCCATGCCTGCCGACTCACCCGGCATCGTCATCACCCAGCACATGCCGCCGGGCTTCACCACCAGCTTTGCGGCGCGACTGAACGGGCTGTGCAAGATTCGCGTGGCCGAGGCACAGGACGGCCAGCGCATCCTGCCCGGTCATGCGTACATCGCGCCGGGTGGCCGGCATCTGCGCATCGATCGCAGTGGTTCCAACTATGTTGCGGTGGTCGAAGACAGCGAGCCCGTCAACCGGCACCGCCCGTCGGTCGAGGTGTTGTTCAAATCCGCTGCGCGCGTGCTGGGGCCGAATGCCCTGGGCATCATGCTCACCGGCATGGGAGCCGACGGTGCACAGGCCATGCGCGAGATGAAGGACGCCGGTAGCTACAACTACGTGCAGGACGAAGCCACCTGTGTGGTGTTCGGCATGCCACGAATGGCCATCCAGTACGGAGCAGCGCATGAGGTCTTGCCATTGCAGCAGATCGCACCCGCCCTGCTGGCGCGTCTTGCAAGCAATCCGTCAGCTGTCAGGCACAGGATTTAACATGTCATCATGTGTTTGCGCGGGGAAGGTACCGCCTGTGGTCGGCCGACTTCGATGTTGCGAGCGCGCTTGGTAGGGGCTGTGGCTTTTCCAGCGCCGCCGACTCTAGCGCCTTGAAATCAGAGTTTGCTCCCTTTTGTATGGCCACCATGAACACCCGTCGTTTCTTTTTCCAATCGGTGCTTGCGTTGTCGAGCCTGCTTGGTGCCTTCGCGTTCGCACTTGAAGCACCGACAGAGCGGCCCATCCTGACCATTTCTGGCGCGATCGAAATGAAGAACGCAGGCGCCGTGGCCCGCTTCGACATGAAGATGATCGAGGCGCTGCCACAGCACAGCTTCACGACCCGCACACCCTGGTTTGACAAGCCTGTTCAGTTCACCGGTCCACTGCTGGCCGACGTGATGAAAGCGGTGGGAGCCAAAGGCAGCGCGTTGATGGCAACGGCCATCAACGACTACACCATCACCATCCCGATGGACGATGTCACCGGGCGCAAGGTGATCATGGCCCGACTAATCGATGGCCAGCCAATCCCGGTGCGCGAGAAGGGGCCGCTGTTCGTGGTCTACCCGTTTGACAGTGACGCCACCCTTCGCACCTCCACCTTTTACGAACGCTCCATCTGGCAACTCAAGGCACTGGAAGTTCGCCCATGATCTCTCGCTGGAACGTCTCAAGCTGGTCTCGCCGCCAATGGGGCCTGGCCATCGCGTTCGTCATCCTTGCCACGCTCGCGCCCTTGGGCTGGATTCAGTGGCAACAGGTACGGATGTTGCAGGACGTTTCACGCAATCAGGTCGATTCCATCATGTGGCAGGCCTATCAACTGGAGCGCGAACTTGAGCGGCTCACACAGAACCTGAAATCGGCCGTTGAGTCCAATTCCGACGTGGACGGCGCCGATCTCGCTGAGCGCTACGATGTGTTTTACAGCCGCATTCTGCTCCTCACCGAGATGCCCCGTCGGGACTTGCTCGCTCACACAGAACCTTACAAAGAGGCTGTGGCTCGCCTGCAAGCTTTCACCACGCTGGCAGACCCTGTCTTTGCCCAGCCAGACGCCCTGGAAGGGCAAACCGAAACGCTCCAACAGTTATTGAATCAGACGGCCACCCTGAAGCCAACCTTGGTCAATCTCACACGCGAGTCCAACCGGGCGGTCGCCCGGTTTGTCGATGAGCGCAACGAACAGTTGAGGGATCAGAGCAATCTGGTGATGATCCTGTCGGGGCTGCAGGCTGCCATGCTGGTGCTCCTGGTGAGCGTTTTGGTGCGCCACGTGCAGCGCCAGAAAAAAGAAAACATCAAGCTCAAGGCACTGAGCAAAGAGCTTGAGATCGCGCGCGATGAGGCCGAAGCCGCCAATCATGGCAAGAGCATTTTCCTGGCCAATATGAGCCACGAAATCCGCACACCGTTCCAGGGCCTGATGGGCATGCTGAATCTGCTCAATGATCCCCGCCTGGACAACCAGCAGAAGGACTACCTGCACACCGCGCGCGATTCGGCCATGCACCTGCTCGGCGTGCTCAACGACATCCTCGATGTCTCGACCATGGAGTCAGGCACCCTCAAACTCTCTCCAGCGCCCACCCATCTGCGCGACGTGGTGCAGGAGGTTGAGGGACTGATGCAGGTCTCGGCCCGCGAAAAAGGCCTGACCCTGCTGGTGTCTGCCGCCGACGATCTGCCCCAATGGGTCAGCGCAGACGCCACGCGGGTGCGCCAGATCATGTTCAATCTGTTGAGCAACGCCATCAAGTTCACCTCGGTTGGCAGCGTGATCGCGGAGATCAAGCGCCAGCGGGACTCCACCGATGGCATCGTTATCCGGGTGCGCGACAGTGGCATGGGGATGGATGCAGACACTGTGCAAAACCTGTTCACCCGCTTTTACCAGGCCGACAATTCGCTGCGCCGGCGCGCTGGTGGCACAGGTCTTGGCCTGGAAATTTCACGCAACCTCGCCCGCATGATGGATGGTGACATTGCCGTTCAGAGCAAACCTGGGGTGGGGTCGGTTTTCACTGTGACTCTTCGTCTGCCCGAGTGTCGTGCGCCTGACAACAAGGGGCTGGTTCCGGTTGGCGATCACCGCCGGCATCGCAGCTTGCGTATCCTGGTGGCAGAAGACCATGCCATCAACCTCAAGTACATGAGCATTCTGCTGGAACGCATGGGGCACAACGCGGTGTTCTGCGAGAACGGCCAGGAAGCGCTCGATCTGATTCAGACGCAGCCCTTTGACGTGGTCCTGCTCGATTACCACATGCCGGTACTCGACGGTCTGGCCACGACCCAGGCCATCCGGATGCTAAAGGGGCCGGCGGCACGGACCAAGGTGATTCTGGTCACGGCCGACGTGGTCAACGACACCCGGAAGCGGGCCATCGAGGTGGGTGTCGATGAGTTCACCAGCAAACCACTCCAGGCCGCCGATTTGCAGCTGGCCCTTTTGCACTGTGGCCTGCTCGACATCGACTCCGTACCAGCCGACCTCGGCATCGTGCAAGCTTTCCGCCACACAACTCCATTCCCGTTGTCGGCATCCGAGTTGCCCGTTCGTGTGACTGAAGAGCGCGCTCAGGACAAGGTGATCGACACGGATTCGTTCAACGAAATCGCATCGCTGATGATGGAAGAGACGCTGATGGAGTTGATGGGGACCTTGTTTGACCCGCCTGACGGTTCCATTCCGGCGCTGCTGGCCGATTTGAAGCGGGACGATCTGGCTGCCACGGCTTACAGCGCGCACAAGCTCAAAGGAACCGCCATGCTGGTGGGCTTCAGGGCCATCACCAAAACAGCAGGTCTGATCGAAGGACTGGCCCAAAAAGGCCAGAGACCAGATGCAGCCGCATTCATCGAACAACTGAAACGCGACAGCGAAGTGACTCAACGGGCCATGCACCAGTGCCTGGCCAAAAGGGCCGCTTGATGGGAGCCGCGCTCGAACCGAAGGGCTCCATTGCTGTGCAGTCTCCGCTCCGTCGGGTCCGCGCGATCCGCTGCAGCGCACACGCGCTGGACATCTGCGATCTGCGCGTCAAAGCAGGCGTGGGTGTGAAAGCGTGATCCCATATGCGAGCCGTTTTCCAGGCAGGAAACGAGACACCGGTCCCCTCATCAAGCAGTGGGATCGTCGTACCTTCATACTGCATAACGCAGTGACCAAAATGCTACGCTCACCGAACCACATTTTCCAACGGCAAGACCGACCTTTTCTTCTCTGAACACCGCACCCCATCCCCTCGATCTGCGCCATCCAGCCTGACGCACCCACTGAATGACGCCTACTTGCCACCCCTGGCTCATCGCCGCGATAGACCGGCCGGCGAATCGGGTGCACTGCGCGCGCGGCAATGCCCTGATCACAATCAAGCGCCACCACCCTGAGGGGGCGCAATGAGTGAGAGATGGAACCTGGCCAATTGGCGAGGTCGCCATTGGGCAGGCGCCATGGCGGTGTTGCTGGCGCTCACGCTTCTTCCTCTTGGCTGGGTGCAATGGCAGCAATTCAAGCTCACGTCAGCACCAGGCACTCAACCGTTCGACGCTTTTGCACACCAGCTCGGTCAGGTCGAAAGTACGCTGGCGCGGTTGAGCGACCATCTTCAGGCGGCGACCCGCCCTAACGCCACCCCCTCATCCGACACGCTGCGGCTGCACAGCGAGACGCTTGCAACGCAAGCGCAGCAGTTGCAGGAACCGGCACTTTCAGAAGCCCCTGACAGCCCACCTCAGCCCACATCGGCACTGGATCTTTTGCGCAGCTTCACGGAGGCCTCAAGGGCCATGTTGGCCGGTCCTTCCGGCATCAACACCGCATCACTGGCCCAGCTATCCTCCCTGGCCGGCGAACTGCAGTCTTCGCTCAAGGCCCTCGCTCATCAGGTGCAGCTGCAGAAAGCGCAGTGGGCACAACAGCATCAGCAACGGCTACGGCGTCTGGCATGGATGGAAGCTGCGTTGATTGCGCTGCTCGCAATTGGCGCAGCAGGGCTGATGGCCTTTCTGGTGGTTCACATGCGCCGCCAGGTCCGGCGGTTCCAGAAGCTGCAAAAGATCAGCAACCGGCTGGCGCATGCCCGGGACGAGGCCGAGCAGGCAAACCACGGCAAGAGTGTGTTTCTGGCCAACATGAGTCATGAAATTCGCACGCCGTTCCAGGGACTTCTGGGCATGCTTGATCTGCTGGAAGAGCCCCACCTGTCTGGCCGCCAGCGCGACTACATCCAGACCGCCCGCGACTCCGCGCTGCATCTGCTCGGTGTGCTCAACGACATCCTCGACGTCGCGACGATGGACTCCGGCACGCTCAAGCTCTCGCACACGCCCACCCATCTGAAGCGCCTGGTGCAGGATGTGGAGACCCGAATGCAGGGATCGGCCCGCGACAAAGGACTGGCGCTGGATGTCTACACCGCCGGCGACTTGCCCGAATGGGTGCTCACCGACGCCACGCGGTTGCGTCAGATCGTGTTCAATCTTCTGAGCAACGCCATCAAGTTCACCTCGTCAGGCAGCGTGATCGCTGAGGTCGCGCGAGCGCCCGACAGGCGCGATGGCGTGGTCATCACCGTGCGCGACACCGGCTCCGGCATGGATGAAGACACCCTCAAGCATCTGTTCACCCGCTTCTACCAGGCCGACAGCTCACTGCGCCGCCGCGCGGGTGGCAGTGGCCTGGGCCTCGAAATTTCCCGCAACCTTGCCCGCATGATGGGAGGCGACATCGAGGTGCAGAGCCAGCCAGGCGTGGGATCGGTGTTCACCGTCACGCTCGCTCTGCCGGAAACCGCAGCACCGCCCCTGGACGTCGCCGAGGTGCCGAAGGCGAACAAACGCTCCACCCCGCTGCGTGTGCTGGTGGCTGAAGACCATCCCATCAACCTCAAGTACATGAGCATCCTGCTGGAAAACATGGGGCACAGCGCCGTGTTTTGCGAGAACGGACAGGAGGCGCTGGACCTGCTGGCGCAAGAAAAATTTGACGTGGTGCTGCTCGACTACCACATGCCTGTGCTCGACGGCCTGGCCACCACCGAAGCCATTCGCGCGCTCGACGGCCCCGCTGCCAGGACCAAGGTGATCCTGATCACCGCCGACGTGGTGAACGACACACGCAAGCGCGCCAGCGAAGTTGGTGTGGACGCTTTCACCAGCAAGCCATTGCAAGCGGACGACCTGCTGAGGGCATTGCAGCATTGCGGCCTGCTGGCATCCGATGCGACGGACACAGATAGGACCGGGCCACACTCAAGCCTCGGTGGTCTGTTCCCGGTCTCTGCCTACGAACTTCCCGTGCGGTTGCCTGAAGAACAAGATCCCTCGACCCTGATCGACAGCGAGTCTTTCACCGACATCGCCTCGCTGATGCCGGAGGAAACACTGGCAGAGTTGTTGTCCACCCTGTTCAAACCGCCTGACGGCTCGGTGCACCTGCTGCTGGCGGCGCTGGACAACCGAGAGCTCGCTGCGGTGGGCTACAACGCCCACAAGCTCAAGGGTACGGCCATGCTCATGGGTTTCAGGGCCATCGTGCGAACCGCTGCGCGCATCGAGGAGATGGTCCACAAGGGTGAAGACCCGTGCACCGGCGGCCTGAGCCAACAGCTTCGCCGCGACATGGAGCACACCCAGGGGGCGCTGGGACAATTCGGGGTGCGCGAAGTGCGCTGAACAAGGGCCACGGATCGACGCTCCGTGGCCAGCAAAGGCTGTGACGGGAGACTTCGAAAGAGTCCCCCTGGATGCATGCGCTGCAAAGGCCGTTTTCAGCTTTGCCTATGAGGTCTGGGCGTGAAGCTTTTGTACCCCGGCTTGAATCCAGATGCGAAAGCCTGCACAAACGGCGGGGTCGCCACCAGACGGCTACAGCGTCAGACGCGCTGGTCCACCAGACTTCCCGCCTCGTGCGGCGTCGCACTGCCATTCCCGCGTTCGTCGTATGCCACCACATCGGTGGTTGGCAAGGTCTGCCCGGCGCCGGGCAAGGCGTCACTGATTTCGGGCACGGGCACGGGCACGGGCGCGGGTAGCGGCGCCGGCGGCATGGGCCGGCGAGCAGCAAGGGAGGTGGCCACGGCAGACAAACCGGACGAGGTGCCGCTGGGTGTCCCCGTCACTTCGGTAGCAGGGTCGCGGCCCAAAGCCCGATCCACCACAGCGGCACTGGCCTGCCACACGCTGGAGAGCACTTCCCGCAGGCGCTGGTGAATTTCTTCCTTGTCTTGGGCACGTTGTTCGGCTTCGCGCGCCGCAGCCTCCTGCGCCGCCCGCTGGGTCACGGCGTCGGGCTCACGCGCCTTGGCGGCCTGCGCCGAGGGCGAAGCGTCGGCTTCTCTGGGCAGGATCGGCGCACCTTGCTGGTTGCTGCCGTCCTTGGACTTTTGCGCCGGTTGCCGGTTCTGTCCGAATCCCAGCCCGGACTGGGCGTCGCGTCCTGCACCCGGAGTGGGTTGCACGGGCGTGATGGGTGTGACCGCTGGCACGGCGGTGCTCGGCGGCGTCGGCCAGGAAACGGGGTTCGAAGCAGAAAAGTTCAACATGGCGGTCATCCTCGACGAGAGGCACACGGCAGACAAGCCGGGTGTTCTGGGTGTTGTTTCGACCGAACTGAGGGGAACTTGAGGGTTTGTTTTGGGCTTTGCCGCCCTCTTTTTCAGGTAGCGAATGCTTTTTCGTGCATCCAGGCGGCGTGTTTGGGTGCGCGCTTGGTCTGGTTCCATTCGTTGAGCATGTCCCACTTCACCGCGTCGAGCTTTTGCATCATCTCGGGCGTGGCGGTGTTGGCGGCCAGTTCCAGGCGGTGGCCGTTGGGGTCGAAAAAGTAAATGCTTTTGAAAATGGTGTGGTCGGTCAGGCCCACCACCGGAATACCGGCCGCCTCCAGGCGAGCCTTGGTGGCTTCCAGTTCTTCAACCGTGTCCACCTCCAGCGCGATGTGCTGCACCCACTCCGGCGTGTTGGGATCGCGGCCCATCGCGGGCGAATTGGGTAGCTCGAAAAATGCCAGGATGTTGCCGCCACCCGCGTCCATGAACAGGTGCATGTAGGGGTCTGGCGCGTGTGTGGACGGCACCTGGTCTTCAGCGATGGCGAGCACGAAGTTCATGCCCAGGTGCTTCTGGTACCACTCGACGGTTTCTTTGGCGTCCTTGCAGCGGTAGGCGACGTGGTGAATCTTGCGGATGTTCATGGCGGTTTCCTCGGGTGGATTCAGATGTCTTGCCTGGCGGTTTGCAGGGCGTCTTTCAGAACCGCGATATCGCCCACCTGATTGGCCAGCAGCAGAATCAGCTTGGCATTGAGCAACTGGCTCTGTTCGTCGCTCAGGTCGCGGTGCGTGTCAATGAGGGCTTCATAGAAGTCGTCACCTGGCGTGAAGTCGCGGAAGTAGCGCTGGCCGGGCTCGGCAAGGTTGGGCTGGTTTTGCAGTGGCATGGGTGTCTCCTCGGTATTCGGTTTCAGGCAGCAGCCGTTTCGACAACGGGGCGCTGAGACGGGGTGGAAGGGGTTCCTCTTCCGGTGGCGCGGGCCACTGCGCTGCGCACCGCAGCCACATCAAGGACGCGCCAGCGAGCGGCCACGTGCTGGTCAGGGCGAATCAGGTAGCAGGAGCCAGTACGTGCGTCGAACCGCTGTGCCACCAGCCCCTCACGGTCGTGCAGCACGGTCAGACCGGGCGATCCATTGCCCGCCCGGGTGGTGATCAGCACGGTATCGACTGGGACGGATGCATCAGCCAGGGCCGCCGCCTGTGCCCTCAGCACCGGTTCGACCTGCTCTGCGCCATCGGTGAAAACGAGCAGCTGAAAGCGGTTGCCCAGTTGGTCCAGCAACCAGGCGTCCTGGCCCGCCACGCGAACCGGTGCGTCGTCCAGCGGCGCGCCGGGCACCATATTGCCTTCAAAGGGGTCGGCATCGGGCGTGTTCAGTGCCGAGTTCACCAGGAAAGCCGGCACACTGAGCCGCCCGGAATTCACCAGTTTGCGCGCAAAGGGCTGGCTGCGGGCCAACTCCAGCGCTGCGTTGCGGAACAGGTGGCTGACCGCGCTCTTGGGCGTGATGAAGTCGGTCGAGCGGGTGGAGTTGCGGATGTTTTCGTCGGCCGCGAAGATGCGGTCTGCGTCATAGGTGTCCAGCAGCGCGTCGGGCGCCAGGCCTTTCATCACCAGCGCCAACTTCCACATCAGATCGTCGGTGTCCTGGAAGCCGGAGTTGGCACCTCGTGCGCCGAAAGGCGAGACCTGGTGCGCCGCATCGCCCACGAACAGCAGACGACCGTGCCGGAAGTTCTTCATGCGCCGGCACTGGAAGGTGTAGATGCTGGCCCATTCCAGGGTGAAAGGTCGCTCATCGCCCAGCATGGCTTTCACGCGGGGAATGATGTTCTCGGGCTTCTTCTCTTCTTCCGGGTCGGCATCCCAGCCCAGCTGGAAGTCGATGCGCCAGACGTTGTCGCTCTGCTTGTGCAGCAACACGCTCTGGTTGGGATGAAACGGCGGATCGAACCAGAACCAGCGTTCGGCCGGGTAATCGGCCTCCATGATCACGTCTGCAATCAGGAAGCGGTCCTTGAACACATGTCCTTCGATGTCCAGCCCCAGTTGCCGGCGCACATTGCTGCGCGCGCCGTCGGCCACGACCAGCCAGTCGGCGTCGATCTCGAAGTTTCCATCCGGCGTTTCCACGCTCACACGGGCGCCTTCCTCCAGCGGCTGCACGCCGGCCACCTTGTATTTCCAGCGCAGGTCCACGCCAAGTTCGGTGGCGCGGTTCACCAGTGCCTCTTCAAGGTGGTACTGCTGCAGGTTGATCATGCCAGGGCGCTTGTGGCCGGATTCGGGCACCAGGTCGAAGTGGTAGACCTCTTCTTCGCGCAAGAAGGTGCGGCCCACGTTCCAGTTCACACCCTTGGCACACACCACATCGCCCACACCCAGCCGGTCGAGGATTTCCAGCGTGCGTTTGGCATAGCACACGGCACGGGACCCCACCGACACACTCTGGTCTTCGTCCAGCACCAGCACGTCCAGGCCATGCAGCCGCGCGTCGATGGCGGCGGCCAGACCCACGGGGCCGGCGCCCACCACGATGAGGGGCTTGCGCACAGGCCCGGCGGGGCTTTGCAGGTCGTGCGGCGGGCGGTAGGGGTACTGGGGGT